>JAJYKO010000461.1 GCA_021788565.1 Chloroflexota bacterium | reverse complement strand
ATGCGTCGACCCTGCCTCGCCGCGCTTGAGTCCAGGGACACCAGCCTGGCCCCGAAGGCGGGCGGGCGCAGGACCGCGCCGTACGCCATCTCCGGGAGCTTCAGGTTGGTGGTGTAGCGGTGCGCTCCAGTGACGAAGGCGCGGCCGTCCACTTTGGGCACCGGGGTGTCCAGCAGCTTCCACTCGTCGGGAGGCGTCAGAAGCACATCATCCCGGACCGTGCCCTCCAGATCCCGTCCTCCCAGCAGCTCGCCATAGCCGAGGCTCCGGCCCTTGCCGCCGTCGACCACTCTCCCGTCTCGGGTGGAGAGTCGGGTGCGGTCAACCTTCCACCGCTTCGCCGCCAGATCGATCAGCATCTCCCGAACCGTTGCGGCGACCTTCCGGAGATGGCTGGTCATGTAGGGAGTCGTCATGCTCCCGAAGGTGCCCATGTCGAATGGAGTCAGCTCGGTATCACCCATCACCAGCCGAATCCTCTCGATCGGCAGCTTCATCTCTTCGGCGACTGCCTGGGAAATGGAGGTGCGGATGTTCTGGCCCACCTCCACCTTACCGGTGAAGACGGTCACCGCGCCATCCTCGGCGATCCACATCCAGGCGCTCAGCTCCGGCGGCATCGATTGGGTCCAGGGGGGACGACGCTGGCGCGCGCCGCCGGTCTCGCTCGCCGCCTGCCGACGGGGCGTAAGATCGTTCCTCGTCATCTCACACCTCCCGCGCTCTTCAGCGCGGCCGCTGCCTGCTGCACGGCCCGGACGATCCGGGGGTAGGTTCCGCAGCGGCAGATATTCTTCTCCATGTGCTGAAGGATCTCCTCCTCGCTGGGGTCGGGGTTCTTCATCAGCAGCCCGACGCCGCGCACGATCATGCCGGGCGTGCAGTAGCCGCACTGCATCGCCGCGTTGTCGAGGAACGCCTGCTGGAGGGGATGGAGCCGTCCATCGGTGGCGAGACCCTCGATGGTGATGATGGGCTTCCCCTCGGCCTCGCCGACCTTGGTCTGGCAGGAAGCGGTGGCCTCGCCGTCCAGCAGCACGGTGCAGGCGCCGCACTGGCCCTCGCCGCAGCCATACTTGCTGCCAGTGAGATCTAACTCGTCCCGAAGAACGCTGAGGAGGCTCCGGTCGGAATCCACGCTCACCTTGCGATCGGAGCCGTTGACGTTAAGGGTGTAGGGTTTCGGCATCGTTGCGACCTCCGCTAAAGCCAGGAGTATCCAGGCAGGCCCAATGTAGCGCAGTTACGAGGGGAGGGCGAGGGTCCTGCTGAGCCGCCTGTTTCCCGGACGAGGCGGCTCGCCCTCCCACCCTGTTGCCCCATCTAGGCGGCCTATTGAACCACGTCAACCGACCATCTCCGTAAACGCGAGCGAGAGTAGCGTCTACAGAGGCACCGCCGGCTTCGAGGTTCGTCTTCGTCCTCAGAAGCCGAGGGCTTCTCCCACCAGAATCAGGGTGGTGCGGCCCGGCCGCTCCCGCTCGTATATGACCATCTTGCTGATGAAGCTGCCGGGCGCGCCGGTCTGCTTCATGCGCTGATCCTCCTGGGGAAAGGCGACCTCGCGAACCCGCTTCATGCCCTCCTCGAGGGTGGTCACCAGCTTGTTGATGCCTGCCACCCAGATTACGTGGGGCGGGCCGAATACGTAGAACGCCTGCCGGCTGCCGGAAGCATCGGCGCCTATGACCTCGCCGGTCTCACAGATGGCCTGGACGCTACCCAGGAAGTAGTCGGAGTCCAGGGAGAGCCTTCCACGCAGGCGGTTCCTCAGGGTCGCGTCGTTCTCCGCCTGCCACTGGGGGTTGAGGTATCGGTAGCCGGAATCGGGGCTCTTCAGGTAGTCCACAAAACCGATCTGCTGAAGGGTGGTGGAGGTGCCGTGCGCGACGGCGGCGCCTTTGGGGATCATTCCGAGCAGGGTGTCCAGAGCGGCTTTGCCACTGGGCACGAATACGGTGTGAAATCCTCGCTGCTCTACTGCCGCGAGGGTTTTTTCCACTCTGTCGCGCGCCACAGCATCGAGTGGTTCCAAGCTCACGATAAATGCCTCCTCTTCAAGCTTCTGGATTTCCTTCAACAAGAGCCATGCCACGCGGGGGACGGATAGGACGGATGAGACCAATAGGACCGATAGGAAGGAGGGGACGAGGGGATGGTGACGGGTGGGCCGCGCCAAAGGCTTGTAGTTTCTCAGTTGGCCCCCTATAATTGTGCCCACTCCTCCCATCTGAACCAGGGTAATGAATTGGTGAAAGCCCTTCTCTCCGGAAACGAGGCGATCGCCCTCGGCGCGTATCACGCGGGCGTCTCCGTCGCCGCCGCCTACCCAGGCACCCCCAGCACAGAAATCCTCGAGGTTCTGGCACGGCAGGCAGATCTGCACGCTGAATGGGCACCCAACGAGAAGGTGGCGATGGAGGTCGCGGTGGGCGCCGCGTACGCCGGCGCGCGCTCAATCGTCTCCATGAAGCACGTTGGGCTGAACGTCGCCGCCGATGCCTTCTTTGCGGCCTCGATCACAGGGATCAAGGGCGGCCTCGTGGTAGTGGCAGCCGACGACCCGGGGATGCACAGCTCGCAGAACGAGCAGGACAACAGGCATTACGCGCGGTTCGCCAAGGTTCCGGTCCTGGAGCCGTCGGACAGCCAGGAGGCGTACGAGTTCGCTCGGATCGCCTTCTCCATAAGCGAGCAGTTCGATACGCCGGTCATGCTGCGGCCGACCACTCGGGTGTCCCACTCCAAGTCCGTGGTGCAATACGATGAGACGATCGTTCCGGAGAGGGCAGAGTTGCAGCCGTTCGTCCGCCAGCCCGAGAAGTACGTGATGATCCCCGCCAATGCGCGGCGGCGGCACCCTGCGGTGGAGGAGCGGATGGAGCGGCTGGCCGAGTTTGCCGAGAGCTTCGTTCACAACTGGGTAGAGATCAGGGATAGCTCCGTGGGCGTCATCTCGGCGGGAGTCGCCTACCAGTATGCGCGGGAGGCGATGCCCGCGGCGTCGTTCCTCAAACTGGGGATGGGCTACCCGCTCCCGTCCGATCTGATCCGGAGCTTCGCGGCCCACGTGAGCCGGCTGCTGGTCGTGGAGGAGCTGGATCCCTTCATCGAGGAGTCGGTGAAGGCGCTGGGTATAGAGGTGGAGGGGAAGCGGTACTTCCCCATTGAGGGCGAGCTCTCGCTAGAGCGGGTGGAGAGCGGTTTCAAGAAGGCGGGGGTGCTGCGGGAACCGTCGGCGATGAGGGGAAGGCTGGCAGTCGTCGCTGGTCAGTCGTCGGTCGAGAGTCCTGGAGAAAGGACTGGGGACCGGGGACTGAGGACTGAGGGCTCGGAACCGTACGCGGCCGTGGAGGAGGTGCCGCTTCCGCCGCGGCCGCCTGTGCTGTGTCCGGGGTGTCCGCACACAGGGCCGTTCTTCGTCCTCAGAAAGCTGGGGTTCTATCGGAGCACGGGAAACGGGACGCAGTCGCTTCAGGGTCAGATGCTGAGGAGGCTGAAGCGTTCCGGGGTGGTGATCGCCGGAGATATCGGCTGCTACACGCTGGGGGTCATGCCCCCTCTGCTGGCCATGGACAGCTGCGGCTGCATGGGCGCGAGCATAGGGAACGCGATGGGGATGGAGAAGGCGGGGCTGCCAAACAAGGTGGTGGCCGTCATCGGCGACTCCACCTTCCTCCACTCGGGGATGACTTCACTCCTGAACGTCGTGTACAACGGGGGCACGCTCACGACGATCATCCTGGACAACTCCACGACGGCTATGACGGGTCATCAGGACCACCCGGGGACCGGCAGGTCCGCGCAGGGGAGGGAGGCGCGCCCAGTCGACCTGGAGAAGGTGGTGCGCGCGCTCGGCGTCGACGACGTGAAGGTCGTGAACGCGTTCGACCTGGAGGAGCTGACGGCGGCCTTTCTCGATAGCGCCGAGCGTGATGAGCCCTCCGTGGTAATCGCGCGGGGGAGCTGCGCCCTCCAGGTGCGCGCCGCGGGCGAGGCGTACGTGGTGGACCACGACAAGTGCGACGGATGTGGCGCGTGTCTGCGGACGGGGTGCCCGGCGATAGTCCTGAGAAACGGCCAGGCCGAGATCGAGTCCGGCATCTGCGTGGGAGCGGACTGCGGGGTGTGCCCGCAGGTATGCCCGAAGGACGCAATCGGGACGGGGGATCAGGTATCGGGGGGCGGGGGTCAGGGGACCGGAGGCCAGAGACAGCGATGAAAGAGCTGGGAACCCAGAACTCAGAACCCAGAACCCAGAACTCATTCCTATCCCCCGACCCCGATCCCCTGGCCCCCGCGAAGCTGGACTTCATCCTGGCTGGGGTCGGCGGGCAGGGGATAGTGTTGATGAGCGACCTCCTGGCAGAGACGGCCATGGAGGCCGGGTTCGACGTGAAGAAGTCCGACGTCTTCGGGATGGCCCAGCGAGGGGGGAGCGTCGTGAGCCAGGTGCGGATAGGCGCGGAGGTGCGTTCCCCGCTGCTGAAGAGCGGCAACGTGGAATACCTGATCGCGCTGGAGAAGCTGGAGGCAGCCAGGTGGGCGTCGAGCCTGCGCCCCGGCGGGGTGGCGGTCGTCAACGATTACACCCTGTTCCCATTGTCGGTGAGCTCGGGGGCGGAGAAGTATCCCACCGACGAGCAGGTGGTTCGGAGCTTCGAGTCGCGGGGCAGGCGGATCGATCTCGTGGACGGCACCGGGATATCGGTTCGACTGGGCAACCCCAAGGTTCTCAACGTCGTGATCCTGGGGTATCTCGCTTCGCTGCTGCCTCTCCCTTGGGACGCGTGGGTGGCGACCATCGAGCGCCGAGTGCCGGCGAAGTACCGGGGCCTGAACGTTCGAGCCCTGGAGGCGGGAAGAGAAGCGGCGGCGACGGCAGTTCTGGGTGCTGAGTTCTGAGTCCGGGTTGGCGTAGCCGCAAACTTTTGCCTGCGGGTGGCCTCGTCGCTCGTGGACGCGCAGGCTACAGAAGGGCGCTCTCAGGCCAGGCTCCCTTACTGCGCGTCAAGGGTGCAAAGCCTGCGGTACAGACGGGCGGTTTCTGATCGCTGATAGCTTAAAAGGGGGTTTAGATGTTCTGGGATAAAGAGCACGAAACGCTTTCGCGCAGCGAGATGGAGAGTCTTCAACTGGAACGGCTTCAGCAGAAGGTGAGGGACGTCTACGAGAACGTGCCTTTCTACCGTGAGAGCTTTCGGAAACACAACGTCACTCCCGACGACATCCGCTCCCTGAGCGACCTTTCGAAGCTCCCCTTCACGAACAAGACGGACTTCCGGGACAACTACCCCTTCGGAATGCTTGCCGTTCCAATGAAACAGGTCGTCCGGGTCCACGGCTCCAGCGGTACGACCGGCAAACCGACGGTGGTCGCCTACACGAAGTCCGACGTGGAGCTGTGGGC
>JAJYKO010000001.1 GCA_021788565.1 Chloroflexota bacterium | reverse complement strand
GCTCCCCGGGCGCAAAGTGTACCCATGGATCGCTCGGGTCCGAAGGTCGACTCCCGGCGTGGGCCTCATCTCGCCCCCGCCCCATCACGACATCTATTCCATCGAGGACCTTGCCGAGCTTATCTATGACCTGAAGAACGCCAACTCCAGGGCGCGGATCAACGTGAAGCTGGTGTCGGAGGTGGGGGTTGGCACCATCGCAGCCGGGGTTGCCAAGGGTCACGCCGATGTGGTGCTCATCAGCGGGTACGACGGTGGGACCGGGGCCTCCCCGTGGTCGTCCATCAAGCACGCCGGGCTGCCGTGGGAGCTAGGGGTCGCGGAGACCCACCAGACCCTGGTGCTGAACAATCTGCGCAGCAGGATCGTGGTGGAGACCGATGGCCAGCTGAAGACAGGGCGGGACGTGGTGATCGCGGCCCTGCTAGGTGCCGAGGAGTTCGGATTCGCCACCGCGCCTCTTGTCACTATGGGCTGCACCGAGATGCGCGTCTGTCACATGGACACCTGCCCCGTGGGCGTCGCGACACAGAATCCGGAGCTGCGGAGAAAGTTCACCGGCAAGCCGGAGTACGTGATCAACTTCATGCGATTTATCGCCCAGGAGATGCGTGAGCTGATGGCCCAGTTGGGCTTCCGCACGGTGGACGAGATGGTCGGTCACACCGAGCGACTCGAGGTCCGGAAAGCCATTGAGCACTACAAGGCGAAGGGGCTGGACTACTCCAGAATCCTCTACCAGCCGGATGTGCCCGCCGAAGTGGGCCGTTACTGCCAGATCCCCCAGGATCACGGCCTGGACGGGTCGATGGACAACCAGGTGCTGCTGGATCTGTGCAAGCCCGCCCTGGAGCGGGGCGAGAGGGTGTCGGCCACACTGCCAATTCGGAACGTCAACCGTACAGTGGGAACGATCCTGGGCAGCGAGGTAACGAGGCGATACGGATGCAAGGGGCTGCCGGAGGACACGATCCACCTCCGCTTCCAGGGGTCGGCCGGGCAGAGCTTCGGGGCGTTCGTTCCCAAGGGGATTACCCTGACTCTCGAGGGAGATGCGAACGACTACTTCGGTAAGGGGCTCTCCGGCGGCAAAGTCGCCGTCTACCCGCCCTCAGGCTCGACCTTCGCGCCCGAGGAGAACGTCATCATCGGGAACGTGGCCCTGTACGGCGCCACCGAGGGCGAGGCATACGTCCGAGGGGTGGCCGGCGAGCGGTTCTGCGTTCGAAATAGCGGCGTGAACGCTGTAGTGGAGGCAGTGGGAGACCACGGCTGCGAATACATGACTGGCGGCCGGGTAGTGGTGCTGGGGCCCACGGGCCGAAACTTCGCGGCCGGCATGTCGGGCGGCGTCGTCTACGTCCTGGACGAGGCGGAGGACTTCTACAGCCGGTGCAACCGCGAGATGGTCTACCTCGAGCGCATCGAGAACGAGGCCGAGGCCGTCGAAGTGAAGGGAATGGTGCAACGTCACCTGGAATACACGGGTAGCACGGTCGCGCAGCGCGTCCTGGACAATTGGTACGAGATGGTCCCGAAGTTCGTCAAGGTGATGCCGAAGGATTACAAACGGATGCTGGAAGCCTTCCAACTGGTAGAGGCGGCGGGTCTTACCGGCGATGAGGCGATCATGACCGCCTTCGAGAACAACAAGAACGACCTGGCACGAGTGTCGGGCAACTAGCTATTAGCTTTTAGCAATTAGTAGTTAGCCACCTCCGGTTTCGATGGGGCAACGGCTAACAACTGATGGCTAATAGCTGATAGCTAATGGCTAGGAGCTACTATGGGTAAGCCAACCGGGTTCATGGAATACGAGCGGGAAGAGCCCGAGGATCGTGCACCCGAGGAGCGAATCAAGGATTGGAAGGAATTCCATCACTCGCTCTCGGAGGAGAAGATGCGGACCCAGGGGGCACGCTGCATGGATTGCGGCATCCCCTTCTGCCACACCGGGATGTTGCTGAACGGCGCCGCCTCCGGCTGCCCCATCAACAATCTGATCCCGGAGTGGAACGACCTCGTCTACAAAGGGCTGTGGCAGCAGGCGCTGGACCGGCTCCACAAGACGAACAACTTCCCGGAGTTCACCGGCCGAGTTTGCCCTGCGCCGTGCGAAGGTTCCTGCACCCTGGGGATTCACGAGCCGCCGGTAACCATAAAGGGGATCGAGAAAGCTATCGTCGACCGAGGTTGGAAGCGCGGTTGGATCGTCCCCGATCCTCCACTGGAGAGGACCGGCAAGAAAGTAGCCGTGGTGGGATCCGGGCCCTCGGGGCTGGCCTGCGCCGCCCAGCTGAACAAGGCCGGCCACTGGGTAACCGTTTTCGAGCGAGCAGATCGGATCGGTGGCTTGCTGATGTACGGCATCCCCAATATGAAGCTCGACAAGCAGGTCGTCCAGCGACGCGTGGAACTTATGGCGAACGAGGGCGTCAAGTTCGTGACCAACACCGAGGTAGGCAAGGACTACGCGGCGGACCAACTGCTCAGGGAATTTGACGCGGTTGCGCTGTGCGGCGGGGCCACCAAACCGCGGGACATTCAAGCGGAGGGACGTAACCTCGCGGGTATTCGCTTCGCCGTAGATTTCCTGCGGACGAATACGAAGCGCCTACTGGACGAGGAGATGGGGACGGACCCCACCTCCGGCCCCTCCCCCGCGGGGAGAGGGGAGCCTTCTCCCCCTTCCCGCGTCGGGAAGGGGGTTGGGGGGTTAGGTTTGGAGGGGACGGGAGTGGGATCGCAGAATCGACCCGCAGCCCTCGCCGTCCTCGAGCGAGCAGCGAATGACCTGTCTGCCGAAGGCAAGCACGTGGTGGTGATCGGCGGCGGAGATACCGGCACCGACTGCGTCGGCACATCCATCAGGCACGGCTGCAAGAGCGTCGTGCAGTTCGAGATCATGGACAGGCCACCAGATACTCGCCAGCCCAACAACCCGTGGCCGGAGTGGCCGAGGATCTATCGCGTGGACTACGGTCAGGAGGAGGCCGCGGCGCTGTACGGAAGCGACCCCCGGCAGTACTGCGTCATGACCAAGCGCTTCGTGGGCGACGAGCGCGGGCACGTGAAGGAGATCCACACCGTTAGGGTGGAGTGGGTGCGGGACGCCAGCGGTCGGGTGGGACCACGAGAGATACCAGGTAGCGACAAGGTATGGCCGGCAGATCTGGTGCTGCTGGCTATGGGTTTCCTGGGACCCGAAGACACTCTGGTGGACCAGCTAGGCATTGAACGAGACCAGCGCTCCAACGTAAAGGCGTGGGAGGGGGCGTACGCCACCAATATCGACGGCGTCTTCGCGGCGGGCGACATGAGACGCGGCCAGAGCCTGGTGGTCTGGGCCATAAAGGAGGGTCGCGGAGCCGCTCGCGCAGTCGACCTCTACCTAATGGGAAACACCGACCTGGACTGAGGGACCGTAGAATTCACCGCGACCTCGACCCTCATCGACCGAGGTGGGGCCGGAACCTGTTCCGGCCCCACCTCCTATTTTCGCTTGCCTCGCAAAGAGGCAGACTGCGCGGAGCGCTTCAGGCAGGGATAGCCCTGGTGGCCTCCAGCACCTCGTTGACGTTGGGTAGCACGCCCGGATCGTCGGCAGGGCCAACCCACTTGTATCGGACGATGCCGGAGCGGTCCACCACGTAGACTGCCCTCCGGCCGGCTCCCTTGATAAGCCCGAGGGCGTTGTCGTAAAAGCCCGCGTAGTTTGGAATCGCCTCTCGGTTGAAATCGCTGAGCAGAGGATACTTGACGTCCAACTCCTTGGCGAACGCCTGGTGACAGAAGAAGCTGTCTACACTGATGGCGAGGATCTGCACACCCGCCTGCTCGAAGTCCGCCGCCTTGTCTCTAAACTGAGACAGTTCGTTCCTTCAAGCACCGCTGAAATCCAGGAAATAGAAAACCAGAACGGCCTTGCCGTTGTTCAGGGTATCGCTGAGGCTGACCTTCTCGTATCGGGTCTGTGGAAGAGCAAAATTGGGCGCCCGATCGCCCACCTCCAGGGTGCCGGCCATAACGCAATCCTCCTTGATAGATGGCGTGTGTCAGTGGTCCACAGCGTCGGCTGCTGCAAGGAGCATGCCGGGTCTACGCGCTTCAAGATGCCGCTTGCGGCCGGCCCGACTTCAGCTACCTAATCGTGACCATTATTAACTAATTGTGTTGACTTACGTGCATACTTGCGTATAATACCTCGTGTTTACGGGACTATATCCCACTAGGCGGGATGTTTCTTCGTATTCCCGCCCAGTGCGCGCGATCCCTGCTGTTCCATTCGCCTGTACCGTCCTTGTCCTGCCACCTCGCATCGTCTCGAGTATCTCCACGGGTGGCTTGGTAATTCGAGCATATGCCGGCGTCCACAACTGCGACGTGGAAGTCTAAACGCTCACTCTTGGAGGGTTCACATGCGGGTTGACGAGGTCACGTGCACCGGTTGCGGGGAATGCCTCCCCTACTGTCCTGTAGGTGCCATAGAGCTGGTGGATGGCATAGCCGCCGCCGATCAGGACGAGTGCGTCGAGTGCGGGGTCTGCACTCGGGTCTTCTCCTGCGCCAGCGACTCCATGATCCAGCTCTCCGCGGAGGAGTTGGGCTTCCCCAGGGGACTCAGACGCTACTTCTCGGATCCGATCGCCGTCTCGCCCGTAACCATGGGTGCTGGACGCGGCACCGAGGAGTGTAAGACCAACGACCGAACCGGCCGTGTCAAAAGAGGACAGGTTGGCTTCGGCATCGAGCTTGGCAGGCCCGGGATCTCGACGAGCTTCGTGGACGTCGAGAAGGTCACGAAGAAAGTCGCCTCCATCGGCGTGGAGTTCGAGCAGAAGAACCCCATCTGGCCCCATCTGAAGGACCCGGCAACCGGCGAGCTGAGGGACGAGATAAAGGGCGAGAGGGTGCTCTCCCTGGTGGTCGAGTTCATAACGGAGCTGGACAAGACGCCGCGGGTCATGCAGGCCCTCAAGGAGTTGGAGCAGGAGGTGGGCACGGTATTCACGGTGGCGGTGATGTCCCGTGTGAACGAGGACAGAAGCGTTCCCGTCCTACCATATCTGCAGCAGATGGGCCTTACGCCGCGACCCAACGCCAAGATCAATGTCGGCCTCGGCCGGCCCCTAGTCAACGACTAGTTCGGGGACCGGGGGTAGGGGACAGGGAACGGCAGTCGGTCTCCTGATCCCCACACCCTGATCCCTCATCCCTGGAGGAGAGATGACACATACGCTGCATCGGCAGGGCTCGGTGGAGTCCCTGGAGAAAGACTACAGCGTGCTGGCGCTGGTGGCTCGCCAGTTCGACCTGCAGACCGAGGAGAGCAAGACATCCGCCGTGAAGAGGCTACGGGGCATCTCCGACGTCATGGCGAGTAACGATCCGGTGAACATGGGTAGCATCTACGTGCCCGGCACATACGCCCACGACCTGACAGCCGAGCAGATAAAAGCTGGGCTGAAACCCAACGGCTTCGTGCTGTCGGTGTACGACAGCCAGGAGAAGCTGAAGGAAGTGCTCTCCGAGTTGAAGGAGAAGGACTTCGGAATAAGCATCACGGTGAGCGGGCTGATCGACAGGGTATTCGACACCTGCGACGAGATCGGCCTCGCCCCCCATACCATCAGCTACTCGATGGGGGTGTGGGGGAAGAAGGAGCTCTTGCCGAAGATGGAGATCCTGGAGATCACGAGCATGTGCGGCCACGCGATGACCTCCGCAAACCTCGTGAAGAAAGCGGTAGCGGACATCAAGGCGGGGAAGACGACCGCCCAGGCGGCGGCCAAGGAGATAGCGAGGCCGTGTGCCTGCGGGTGCTTCAACACGGAGCGGGCGGCCGCGCTGTTGCAGCAACTAGCTATTAGCAATTAGAAATTAGCGACTAGAAATTGGTTATTAGCTCTTGATGGACGCTCATGGGCGTAATGCAGCTGCTGATAGCTAACGGCTAATTGCTAATCGCTAATGGCTAATAGCTACTCGAGAGGGGGTGATGGCCTGCAGGCCGGATAACAGAGGACTTCACAGGGGTACTTGTCGAGCTAGGGCCGCCAGAGGATCTGGCTGTAAGCCCAGCGATGGCGCTGGCCGGGGTGTGATCCAGTTCGTTCGGCTCCGGCAGAAACCCACGACCGTCCCGAACAATGATGAATGGCTCTGAATTGTGAAAGGGTGATTTCCATGAAGGGAAGATTCCTGGCATTGCCTGTCCTCGCTCTGGCATTCGTCCTTGTGGCATCAGCCTGCAGCAGCGCTGCACCTGCGCCGGCCCCTACGGCTGCTCCGGCCAAACCCGCCGCCACCGCCGCACCCGCGGCTCCCGCCCCCACCGCTGCCCAGGCTGCCGCCTCCGCCTGGACGCCCACCAGCAACCTCAACTTCATAGTGCACGCCTCCGCGGGTGGAGGTAGCGATATCCAGGCCCGCACCATGGAGAAGGTGATCAGCGAGAATAAGCTATACCCCCGCAACATCGCCGTCGAAAACAAGGTTGGTGGAAGCGGGGCCGTGGCCTTCGCCTACGTCGCCAGTAAGAAGGGTGATCCCTACACCTGGCTGACGGCAACCACCTCCTTCTTCACCACCCCTGCCCGAGGCCAGGTACCGCTGGACCCGGTGAAGGACTTCACCATGCTGGCCAGGCTCTCGGACGATTTCTTCTTCATCTACGTGAAGCAGGACTCGCCCTATAAGACGGTCCAGGACGTTATCGACGCCGCGAAGAAGAACCCTGGGAAGATGCTGTGGGGCGGCACCAACGTCGGCTCCGACGACCACATCTTCTACAGCAAGTTCGCGAAGGCGACGGGCACCCAGTTCAACTTCATCCCCAGCCCGGGTGGCGGGGACGTGGTGACCGAGGTGCTGGGCGGTCACGTGGACGTGGCCAGTGGCAACCCGGGTGAGGTGATGGCCCAGGTGAAGGCGGGCAAGGTCCGAGCCCTGGTCAGCTCTGGCGATCAGCGGCTGGCCAACTACAAGGACATCCCGACCCTCAAGGAAACCGGGATCGACATTCTCTACCAGCAGACCCGCATGATCGCCGCACCTGCCGCACTCCCCGCCGGCGTGCGCGACTACTACGCAGGCATGCTGAAGAAGATGACCCAGACCTCCGGCTGGAAGAATTACATCTCCACCAACGACCAGAGCGAGGACTGGATGGAGGGCGCCACCCTCGACAAGTACGTTGCCGACACCTATACCAACATCAAGGCCCTGATCAACGAGTTGGGCCTGGTCGAGAAGAAGTAGGAAACCTGGCGGCTCGGGGGGTGAGGCCACCCTCCGAGCCACTCTCTGGAGGTTCCCTGGATGAAAAAGGGCGAGCTGATAATCTCGGCTTTCCTGTTCGTGATGGGGTGGTGGGTTCTGTGGCAGGCCACCATGTTGCCCCATCTGTCCATCGCCGGGCCGGGCCCGGAGTTCCTGCCGAACCTGGTGGGAGTCATGCTGGTGATTCTATCGGCCATCATGTTCGTCAACACCTGGCGTAGCTCGGGAGTTACGCCCCCGGATTGGCTGCCAGACCGCGCCGGGGCCAGGCGGGTCATCACGATGGTCGTGGGGCTGTTCTTCTACGTGTCCCTGCTGGAGGTCATCGGCTACCCAATCCTCACCTTCCTGTACGCGTTCTACACCATTACAGTCATGTCCAAGTTTCGCTGGTACACGCGGCTCGTGGTTTCGGCTGTACTTACCGGTTTGTTCTACCAGGGGTTCGCCGGGTTCCTCGAAGTGCCCCTGCCCACGGGCATCTTCGGCATCTGAGTCTACCGAGAAGGGAGCGAAGAATCCTTGGACAACTTCTCTAACCTGATGATGGGCTTTTCGGTGGCGCTGACGTGGCAGAACCTGGCGGCCGCCTTCCTGGGAGCCTTCATCGGCACGATCGTCGGGGCGATGCCCGGCATCGGCGCCAGCGCCGGAATCGCCATGCTGGTGCCCGTCAGCTTCAACTACGACGCCACCACATCCCTGATCCTGATGTGCGCCGTCTACTACGGCTGCATGTACGGCGGCACCATAACCTCTGTGCTGGTAAATCTCCCCGGGGAATCCGCGTCCGTCATGACCTGCATCGATGGGTACGCCATGGCCAAGAAAGGGCAGGCCGGCAAGGCGCTCGCGGTAGCCCAGATCGGCTCCTTCATATGGGGCACCCTTGGGGTGCTGGCGATCATGCTGATCGGGCCGCCCCTGGCGAACTTCGCCCTCAGCTTCGGGCCACCCGAGTACTTCGCGCTGATGTTCCTCGGACTCACCTGCCTTTCGGCCATGGGCGAGGGATCTACAGTCAAGGCCCTGATAATGGTGACGCTCGGCCTGTTCTTCGCCGCGGTTGGAACCGATCCGCTGGCGGGAGCCGCCCGCTTCACCTTCGGCAACTTCATGTTCCTGAACGGCATCGACTTCATCCCAGCTGCCGTGGGCCTCTTCGCCATCGGCGAGCTACTGATCGAGGCCGAGACCGTGGTGGCGATGAACTTCGGGAAGTACAGCTTGCGTGAGATGATCCTCACCAAACAGGACTGGAAGAACTCCGCGGGCGCCTGGGCGCGAGGTGGACTAATCGGTTTCCTGATGGGGGCGCTACCCGGCGCAGGCGCCACTATCTCGTCCTTCATAGCCTATTTTATCGAGCGTAAGGTCTCCAAGCATCCGGAGACATTCGGCACCGGCGAGATAAAGGGCGTGGCCGCTCCGGAGGCCGCCAACAACGCGGCGACGGCGGGAGCGATCCTGCACCTGATCACCCTCGGCATCCCCGGCTCGGGCGCGACGGCCGTCATGCTCGGCGCCCTGATGATCCACGGGCTGCGCCCAGGTCCGCTGCTGTTCACCGAGAACCCGGAGTTCGTTTGGGGTCTGATCGCCAGTATGTACATAGGCAACGTCGTGCTGCTGATCCTGAACATGCCGCTGGTGCCGCTGTTCGTGGCGATCCTGCGGCTTCCCTATTCGGTGCTGGTGCCGATCATCGTGGTGGTGTCCATGATCGGCGTCTACAGCGTGAATAACAGTATGTTCGACATAGCCGCTATGTTCGTCTTCGGGATCCTCGGGTACATCTTCAAGAAGTTCGAGTTCCCGGTGGCACCCCTGGTGCTGGCCCTCGTGCTGGGCGAAATGCTGGAGAGGTCGCTACGCCAATCGCTGGCGATGTCACAGAACGATCCGTCCATCTTCTTCACCCGGCCGATCTCACTGGTGCTGCTGCTGGCAGCGTTCGTCTCGCTGGGCCTGCCGATCTTCCAGAACTTTCGGAAGCTACGGGCGGGCGAGGAGCCTGCCATGGCATAGAGGCGCGATGCCCGACGGGGCTGTTCGGCGTGCTTCAGTTCAACCGAATACCGTAAGGCGAGTACGGGAGCGGCACCGGTGCCGCTCCCGTACTCGCCTATCTCAGGAGAAGGGGCGTGCTGCCCAGGCGTCATTGCGTGGCAGCGCGCTCTCGGACGGCGGCGAACAGAGCCCCCGCGCCAAATGTCAGACCGCCGAGTACGAACACTGCCGCCACGCCCGCGCCTACCACCACGGCCCCGATGGCTGGTCCGACTATTCCCGAGAGATAGAGGGGCAGGTAGACCAGATTCAGGGTAGCCGACCTGCGCTCCGAGGACACCTCCAGGGCCAGCAGGGCGAAGACCATGGTACCTATCGCGGCGGTCAGCGCGGCGAGGACGACGTTGTCCAGGGCAAGCCACGCTACGCCAGGGACGAAGGGCATCAGCAGCAGGGCGAGACCGGACCCCGCCATCGAGAAGATCAGCACCGAACGAAAGCCGATTCGATCACCCACCGCACCGCCCAGGGGTGAAATCAAGCCACCAACCAGGGCCGCCGTCCCCACCACCAGCGCTATGGAGCTGGCCAGACCGCTCCCGCCGCCGTGGGCGTTCTGCACAACTATGGGCAGGAAAGGGCTGGCCATCTGCCTGGCAAGGAAGGCGATCCCGTAGATAGTGAAGAGCCGTCGCGTGGCCGGGTCGGCGAAGATACCGCGCACGGCGCCATAGGCGAGCTCCAGCATTCGCCCCGATGGGAGGGTTTGGGGGCGCACTTCCCGAAATCCGGCCGCGAGCAGCGCAGCCACGGCCGCCGAGAGCAGTGAGGAAACCGCGAAGACGCTCCACAGATGAGCGCCGAACCCGTCCACCATGAGTCCTCCCACGGCCGGGCCGATCGCCGAGCCTACCGGCCACGTGGCACCGAAGATCGCCAGGCTGATACCGATCCGCTTGAGGGGAGTTATGTCTCTCAGCGCGGCCAGCATCACCCCGCTGTTCCCCAGCTGGAACCCAGAGAGGACGAAGCTCGCCGCGAGTTGCCACGGTTCTCGGCTCAGGGCTATCAACGCGAAGACCACGGCCTCGACCAGGGAGCTGCGGATTATTACGGCCTTTCGGCTGTATCTGTCGGCCCACACTCCCCAGAAGGGCACCAGCGGCAACCCGAAAACGAAGGCGAGGGCGCTGAGCGTGCCAGTCCAGCGAGGAACATCGGCCTGCGGAAGTCCCAGCTGTTGAAGGTAAAGGGGCATGAAGGCAAAGACCTGGCTCAGTCCTATAGCCTCGACCAGGGATGTGATGGAGAAGAAGACCAGCACGAGGGTCCACGCCTGCGGGGTATGTGTCTTCGTCGACGTTTTGCTCATAACGTAAACGATAACACAAAGAGGGCGGGCGTATAATGTGAATGGCAGGGAGCGAAACACGATATGGACCACCGCTGTCTAAGGCAGTAGACGATCGGGAAATGAGTCGAAAGGAACCAGTATCGGTGCCAATCGCCGATGAAGAGCTGGCCAGGCAGGCCGCCCTGGGGGACGCTCGGGCCTTCGAGGATCTGGTCGAGCGGCACCAGCGATACGTCTTCAACCTCTGCCTGAGGATCATGGGGAACTACGACCTGGCCGCTGAGATGGCTCAAGAGGTCTTCCTGCGCGCTTGGCGCTCCATCGGCTCGTTTCGGGGAGACGCCAGGTTCACGACCTGGCTCTATACGATCGCGCAGAACCTTTGCCTGAACCGGCTGGATCGCGTTCAGCGGGACACATACCATCGGGTAAGCGAGGATGATGCCGCGGAGGAGCTGGGCCGCCTTCATTCGAAAGAGGAGGACCCGGCCGTTGCATACGATAGGAAGGAATTGAGAGGGTCCATACACCACCTGATCGAACAGCTGCCGCCCAGGTATCGAGCGGTGATAATTCTTTTCTACCTACAGGAACTGAGCTATCAGGAGATCGCGGAGGTCACCGGCCTGCCCATTGGCACGGTCAAGACCCACCTCTTTCGGGCGAAAGAGATGCTGCGGAGGGCCATGAAAGATGAAGTGCTGCCAGGAGAGATCGGCGCAACTGATGGAATACGCGGCAGGGAATCTGTCGGACCCGCAGGCGGCGGAGCTGGAGAGGCACCTTTCCGGCTGCAGCTGCTGCCGAGAAGAGCTGCAAAGCTGGCGCCTGTTGGAGGGGCAGCTTCGAGCCTTTCCCCTGGTCGATGAGCCCGCCGGTTTCAAGTCCGCCGTAATGAGCCGAATAGCCGCCGAGACACTGGTGGCCAGGACTCCTGTGGCCTACATGCCGGTGGACCCGGTGCTGGTCGGCGCTCTGGGCGCACTACTTCTGGGAATAGCTGCCTTGCTGGCCGGAGTAGGTACCGGCACTACGGAGCTGAGCTTCGACGGCGGATACTGGGTGGATCTGGCCGGTCAACTGGGCTCCTCCGTGTGGAATCTCACAGTCAGCGCCGTTGGGCTCGCGCTGAGCGGATTGGCGCAGGCGGCCTTCAGCGACCTGATGGGGGCGCTGCCGGTGTTGACCGCGGCCGTGCTGCTCGCCATCTTTGCCATTGGTCCCAGTGAACTCGCGAGCGCTTTGAGACTCCAGTCGCGCGAGTCGTAGGTCATGCCTGCTGCCAACTCTTCGGGGTGGGTCTGAGGCCCCTGCCAGGCCGAGCTCCGGTGTGCTGGCCATTCTTCACCACGACGACTCCGTTCACTATGACCCACTTGATGCCGTTGGGATACTGGCGCGGGTTCTTGAAAGTGGCGGTGTCGGCCACGGTCATGGGATCGAATACCACCAGGTCAGCGGCCATCCCCGGGGCGATCCGTCCACGGTCGGCCAGCCGAAGCCGCTCTGCGGCGAGCGACGTGGCCTTGCGGATCGCCTCTTCCATCCTGAGGACCTTCTCTTCTCGGACGTAGCGCCCGAGGACCCGGGGGAAGGTACCGTGCATCCTGGGGTGAGGCATGGTGCCCACAACCCCGTCCGTTCCGAAGCCCCCGGAGGGGTGACGCATCAGAAGTCGGAGCACGTCCTCCGATTGGTGGAAGATTATCGCCCCAACGTTCAGCCGCTCCTCGAGGAGCAGCTGGATAGCCGCCTCTAGAGGGGGGATGCCGGCGCCATCGGCGAGCTCCCGTAGATTGCGGCCCACCGCGTCCTGGTTACGGGATGACCCAACGGAGGAGACCGCGACGTTCCATTCGGCAATTGGGCCGAAGCTCTGCCAGTGACCGACACCGTTCTCCACATCGTGCGCGATTCGCGGACGCAACGCCGGGTCTCGCAATCGTGCAAGCACCTCTTCCGTGTCGCCCTCCAGCACCCATGGCGGCAAGATGGCGCTCATCATCGTGTTGCCTGAAGTGTACGGATACTGCTCGAAGGTGATCTCCAGGCCCTGCGCCAGAGCATCTTCCACCGTGGCAAGGGCAGCTTCAGCCTTGTGCCAGTTCTTCGCTCCGGTCAGCTTGAAGTGAGAAATATGGGTGCGCACCCCCGTGTCCCGGGCCACCCGCAGCACCTCCTCCAGGCTTTCCAGGACGAAGTCCGCCTCGTTACGGATGTGATAGACGACCGAGCCGCCCAGTCTCTGGACCACTCTGCCCACGAAGGTCAACTCCTCGCGGTTTGCGAAAAGGCTGGGCACGTAGACAAGGCCGTAGGAAACGTCGGTAGCCCCCCCCGCGAAGGACTGCTCGATCAACTCGCCCATGCGGTCAAGGTCACCCTGGCCGGCAACCCCGGAGGAAGTGCCGAGGACGTTCCAGCGCACGGTACCGTGCCCAACCATCGAAACTGCGTTCATAGAGGCGGTGCCGTCGAACCTGGCCAGGTAGTCGGCCATGGTCTCCCAATCCCAGTCCAACTCCGGAAAGCCGGTGAGCGCGGAGATGAACCGCCGATACTCAGGGACAAGCCATTCTCTTATCGGAGCCGCGGAGTACCCGTCCTGACCCATGACGTCGGTGGTTATGCCCTGCATCACCTTCGGCTTGCCGTCGGGCTCGGCCAGCAACATGATGTCGGAATGGCTGTGGAGGTCGATGAAGCCCGGGCAGACTACCTGCCCGGAGGCGTCGATCTCGGATCGGCCCTTCTGGTCGCCGAGGTCGCCCATGGCCTGGATGCGATCGCCCTCGATGGCGACGTCCCCTGGAAAGCCCGGGGCACCGGTTCCGTCGATAATCACGCCCTTACGGATGATCAGATCGTACATGGGTGCTCTCCCTCCCAACCTGTCGCGTCGCCCGTTCGCAGTTTGCACCATCCTGCTGAAGACGGCGATGAGAACGCTGACTAGAGCGGGAACGAATTACGATGATAGCAAACTGTTGTGCCGTACGCTATGATCCTAGCACGAGCCGCTGGGCAGATGATTACGAGCCGATCATGTCCTTGTTAGACTTGGTTGAAAGCTACTGCTTGGACAGGGTAAGGAATGGCGGACGATAATAGCTCGATTGTGACGGGCCACCCGAGACCAAGGAGGATGAGATGATTAATCGAATTCTGGTGCCACTGGACGGATCCGACCTCGCGGAGGGCGTGCTGCCACACGTGAAAGATCTGGCGAAGCAGCTACACGGGAAGGTTCACCTCATCCGAGTGCTCGATTTTGTCTCCCAGGAAGTCATGGCCTTCAGCATGGGTGCTACTGCGACGACGGAAGTTGTCGAGGAAATAGAGAGGAAGGACAGAGAAGAGGCTGAGGGGTACCTATCGCAGGTGGCCGGGCGGCTCGCGGCGGAGGGCCTGGAGGTTTCCTGGGAGGTGGTGGAAGGCACGGCGGCCGGCGAGATCGTCGATCTAGCGCACACAGGGAGCGCCGATCTTATAGCCATGTCCACTCACGGCCGCTCCGGCCTGAGCAGAGTAATATTCGGCAGTGTTGCCGCCAAGGTGGTACGGGAGGTGGGGATCCCAGTGATGCTGATCAAGCCAGCGTGGAAAATGGACGAGGAGTAGACCCAGTTCGCAAAGGAGCGCATGTCGGTGCCGGCCGCGAGTTGCTCAGTAGCTATCTCAAAACTCGCATACGCGCCCCTTGCAAGGTCTCAGAGCCTGCCGTGAGCATTCTGAGCTAGCTTCATAGGCAGGCGCGGCCGAGGGCCTGTGCCCGAACAGTCATCCGCGAGCCGGGTGTGCCGCTCCTAGCCGTTCCGTGCCCCGCAAACGCTCCAATCCCCCGCTAAGGCGCTCAAAGGACTGAGCCTCGCCCGCGAATACACGAAGTACGGCTTCACGACCTTGCGCGATCTCGGCAGCGTCGATCCGGAACGGCCCACGATCGATCTGGGCGACGCGCTCATAGTACATTCCGGTACCGACCATAACTCGGACGCGCCGTTCTCCGTAGAAGTTGTATCTTGATATCATCTTCAATTCGGCGTAGACTTCCATATGTCCAATCACACACGTTGCTCTGGCGCTGCGTCGGGTTCGTCTCCAATCAGCGACGAATGGAGGTCCGGACGATGGGACAGTTCCTGGCTTACGTGTTTGCCCCTGCGCTCGCGCATGTTAAGGCCCTGTTGGTAGTGAACCTCGTGTACTGGGGAGCGATGCTACTGGGAATGGTCGCGACCCTGGTAGACGGAAGCCTGCAGCCGGCCCTGACGAAAAGCGTGGTTGAGGAGTTCTCGCCCACGGGCACCCTGGGCCGTCTTGCCCAGGCCTACGCGCAAAATCAGTTTGTCGACGCGACCCTGCTCACCTTCGCCGCGAATTTCGCTATGGCGAGCGTCCTCTTCATCACGCTGCCCTCTGTAGCTATCCCTTTTGCGGGGCTACTCATGGGCGTGTTTCGGGCCCTGATGTGGGGAGTCTTGTTCTCACCGTTCGGGGGCAGTGTGAATCCGAACTTCCTGCTTCGGATGTCACCCCACGGCCTGACAATCCTACTCGAAGGCGAGGCTTACATAGTTGCCATGCTAGGGGTGTGGCTGTGGTGGCCATCGGTCGTCCGTACCACGGGGAAGCGATGGCGCAGCTGGTGGAGCGGCTTCCTCCTTCAGGGCCGCGTCTACCTCGCTGTGGTATCGCTGCTCGCCGTGGCTGCTACGTGGGAGGCGTTCGAGCTGATCTACCTGATTCCCGAGTGATATCTCGGGGTGAAACCCGCGGGGTCTGGTCGCATCGTGTGCCTCTCCGCGAAACCGTAACCCAGAGACCCCGCGGGTTTCGTCGCCACTTTGCTCTAGATCCCTAGCCTCAGCTGCGGCGAGCCGTCCTCAGCCCTGGCCGCCCCCTTCAGCATCGCCTGGAGCTCCTCGTCGGTGAGGATCTTCGTGCCCAGGGATTGGGCTTTCTGGAGCTTGGAGCCGGGATCAACGCCCACGACCAGGTAGTCCGTCTTACGAGTCACAGCGCTACCAACCAGCCCGCCCAACTCCTTTATCCGCTCCTCTGCCCGCGTGCGGGACGTGCCCTGCAGCGTGCCGGTGATGACAAACTGCTTGCCTGCCAGCGGCAGATCGCCCCGCGGCGCTTCAGGCTCCTCCTCGAAACGGAGCCCGGCCTCGCGGAGTTTCTCGATAACCTGCCGATTCTGTTCGTTGGCGAAGTACTCCACGACACTCCTGGCGATCTTCGGGCCGATCCCTTCCACCGCCGCCACTTCCTCGTAGGAGGCCGCCATCAGTCTGTCCAGGCTGCGGAAGGCTTCTGCCAGCAGCTTCGCGTTCTGCTCGCCCACATACCGGATCCCCAGGGCGAAGACCAGTCGAGCCAGTGGCCTCCCCTTGCTCTCCTCGATCGCCTTCAGCACGTTCTCCGCGCTCTTCTCGCCCATCCTCTCCAGGTCCACCAGCTGCTCGGCCTTGAGGTAGTAGAGGTCAGCCACGTCGTGCACAAGCCCCGCCTTCAGCAAAGTCCCGGCCAGCGACTCGCCAATCCCCTGGATGTCCATCGCAGACCTGGACACGAAGTGCTTGAGCAGTTCGTACCGCTGGGCCGGACAGCCGAGGGCGTTGGTGCAGCGGTGCATGGCCTCGCCCTCGGGCTTCACCACCAGCCCACCGCACACCGGACAGCGCTCCGGCATGTGGAACTCCACTTCCTGGCCTGTGCGCTTGCTCACGATGGGTCCGACCACCTGCGGGATGACTTCGCCTGCCCTCTGGATCAGCACCGTGTCGCCAACACGGATTTCCTTGCGGCGGATGTCCTCTTCGTTGTGAAGAGTGGCAAGCTTGATGGTGACGCCCGCCAGCCGGACAGGCTCCAGCACCGCGAAGGGATTGAGAGTGCCGGTACGGCCGACGTTGATCTCTATGCTCTTCAGCTTCGTGGTCGCCTGAGTAGGCGGGAACTTGTAGGCCACGGCCCAGCGCGGCTCGCGTCCCACGAAGCCGAGCTCTCGCTGGATCTCCAGGTCGTTCACCTTCACCACTACGCCGTCGATCTCGTAGTCGAGGCCATCCTTTCTGTGCTCCCACCCGGCACAGTAGGCCATCACCTCTTCTATGTTGTCGAACAGCCTGGACTCGGGGTTTACCTTGAACCCCAGGCGCTTCATCAGCTCCAGCGCATCCCAGTGCGTTCCGGGCTCGGTGCCGTCCTGGAGCTGCCCCAGGGTATAGACGAAGACGTCCAGGGGGCGGCTGGCGGTGACGCGCGGGTCCAGCTGGCGGAGGGAGCCGGCGGCGGCGTTACGAGGGTTGGCGAAAAGGGGCTGGCCCTGGGCCATCCGCTCCTCGTTGACCTTCTCGAACCCCTTCTTGGAGAGGTATGCCTCGCCCCGCACCTCGATCTTGGCGGGCGGCTTCCCCTGCAACCTCAGCGGAACGGTGCGGACCGTGCGCAGGTTCTGGGTGATATCTTCTCCCTGGATCCCGTCTCCACGGGTCGCGCCGATGGTGAGGCGTCCGTCCACGTAGGTGAGCGAGATGGCCAGGCCATCGATCTTCGGCTCCACGACCAGTTCCATCTTGTTTCGCCCGGCGAGCCCGGCGATCCGCTGGTACCACTTAAGCAGGGACTCCTGGGAAAAGACGTTCGCTAGGCTCAGCATCGGGATCTCGTGGCGAACGATGCCGAAGGACTCCAGCGCGCTGCCGCCGACGCGCTGCGTCGGCGAGTCCGGCGAGGAGAGCTCAGGGTACTGCGACTCCAGGGCGCGAAGCTCCTCCATCAGCCGATCGTACTCGCCATCGGAGACCTCGGGCGAATCCAGGACGTAGTAGCGGTAGTTGTGGTAGTTGATTAACTGCCTCAGCTCCTCCACCCGGGCCTGGACAGCGGTTACGTCTGACTGCTCTGCCTGCATCGCTTCCTCTCCCTCCTCTACCTACCTAGAGGATACCACACCCCGCGCCACCTTCCGCCCCCTGAGCCGCTTTCTTCCAGGCAGGAACTCCCAGAAACCGGCATAGGCGCAGGCTGCAGCTGGTAGCGTCACGGGTTCGCAATAAGCGCAGTCAAGGGAACTCGGGCTTCCCTGTTAGCTTCTTGTTACCTCGGAGATCCGCGGTTGTCCTCTTGACAACCGCACCGCAACTTGGTAAACTCGGCACACGTCTGATGATCGTATGATCATACTACCATACATATATAATAGCTCTAATAGTTAGCGTACCTCTTTACTCTCGCTGAGAGGAGGGCGCCTTGGTCACTCCGGAGGGTTCCCCCCGCGCGCACAGGTCCGTCCGAAACCGCGTGGTCGATCTGGACGGTCGCAGGCCGTTCGAGCGGACCTCGGTGATCGATGGGCTGGTAGCCGAGTTCAAGGGAAAGATCGCCTCCGGGGAACTGAAGGACGGCGACATGCTCGCCTCCCAGGATGAGCTCGCCCGCACCATGGGGGTTAGTCGCACCTCCCTCCGCGAGGCACTGATCCGGCTAAGCCTCATGGGACTGATCGAAATGCGGCACGGCAGCGGCACGTTCGTGAGAGTTACTCGCCCCCAGGCCTTCATGAATTCCCTCTCGTCCCTGCTGATCATGGATCGTGCCTCGGCGGCAGAGCTGCTGCAGGCCAGATTCCACGTGGAATCGGCGGTGGCAGCCCTGGCCGCTTCCAATGCCACTGGCGAGGATATCGATCTGCTTAGATCCCTGGTTGACCTGATGGAAAAGCACCACTCCGTCGGCAACAACGACGATTTCGTCGCGCTGGACACCCAATTCCACATGGCCATCGCGGAGAGCAGCAAGAACCGCGTCCTGATGAAGGTGGTGGAGATCATGCGGGAGATCCTGCCCCCGTGTATACGCCGCTTTCATATGACCTACCCAGAGCGTGTCCCCACGACCCTGGGTTATCACCGAGCGATATGCGAGGCCATCGCCCACCACGACCCGGTCGAAGCGCGCCGCAACATGGAGGGTCACGTGGGTTTTCTTATGCAGCTCAACGAGGAGAGCGAGGCAGCTACCGCCCACGATAAGCGAGAGTCCCAATAACTTCTGTATCTGGGGGAATCCGTGGCGACGTGGCCCGGTGGCCGGCAGAGCCGAGCTGTGCGGAGGAGCTAGATGGTTCGCGTGAGGGCCGAGTTCTGGATGTGGCTGGGGAAGGAGTTGGAGAAGGACTTTGAGTCTCCGACGGACGTCAGAGCGAATATCGCTATCGAGGTCGAGGAGGGAACCACGGTCCGTCAATTCATGGACCAGCTGGCCGAAAGATATCCCATCATCAAGGAGAAGGTCTTTCCCAACCACCAGCTCGGGAAGTACGTGCTGGCCACCCTGAACCACCTGGGCTTCGACAGGGAGGAGTTGTACGAGAAGGTAATACAGGAGGGAGACGTCGTAACGGTGCTCCCAATTTACGTTGGCGGTTGAGAAGCCCTGGCACAGAGATCTCAGGGCGGATCACCCGACGAAGATGGACAGTGGAGGGAAGTGGTAATCATGAAAGAGTTGGAGGGGTTGGAACCAAGGTTTCAGGAGAAGGTCGATCTGTCCGATGTGGTCTTCACGAGGTTGCGGCCCGGTGAGGATGTCTTTGCACGGCTCCGCGAAATCTGCGAGGAGAACGACCTCCGCAGGGCCATGATCGTCGCCTCCATCGGGAGCCTCTGCGACGTCGCCTTCGTGAATCCGAAGCCCGGGGCCTCGATGCCCTTCGATCCATCCACCATGCTGGGGCTTCGGGAGCTCGAAGGCCCATTCGAACTGCTTACCCTGGAGGGGACGGTCTTCCCCCTGGTGGGTGAGTTCGGTGATCTCAAGGACGGTGATCCCGTGGTGCACCTGCACGCAACCTTGAGCTCGAAAACCGGCGAGGTGACCGGTGGACATCTGAGGAAAGCAACAGTCTTCACCACGGTGGAGCTGTTCCTGGCCAGGATCAAGGGCAGCAAGGCAGTCAAGAAGAAGAGCCCAGTCAGCGCCCTGACCGAACTGAGAGCCGATCTGTAGTGCAATCCCTAGGGGCTCACGGGAGGAGGTGATCGGGAAAGGACCCTAAGGAAGACGCCGTCGACCTGCATGGGCGGCTGGTACTGCGGCCGCCGAGTGTAAACCTGATCGCGCACCGGGTCTTTCTAGTCCGAATGGGCAAAATACCGTTCGGTGGCTCGATGAGGAGGAAGAAATGCACAAGCGGTGGATCTGGTTGAGCATCCTGGTTATCCCCATCCTGATAGTCGCCTGCACCCCCAGCACGCCGGCGGCCCCGACCCAGGCACCGGCCAAACCGGCAGCCGCTGCGCCCACCACAGCTCCGGCTGCACCGGCCGCCCCAGCGCCCACCCAGGCTGGTGCAGCGCAGCCGGCCGCCCAAGCGCCTTCCGTGATTAAGCTCGGCGCCCTCTTCAGCATGTCTGGTCAGTCATCCTCCGTGGGCGTCACCCAGATGAATGGCGCAAAGCTGGCGGTCAAGGAACTGAACGACAGGGGCGGCATCAAGTTCGGCGGCCAACAGGTGAAGGTGGAACTGGTGGAGCGCGACGACGCCAGCACACCCGACACCGGTGTTCAGCGCTATCGTCAGATGGTGCAGGACGACAAGGTGAACCTGATCTGTGGAGGCACCTCGGCTAACGTGCCCGGGGCCATCAATGAGGAGATGAAGAAGACCCCCGGCATGCTGATCACCTCCAACGGTCTGGCCATCGACACCTTCAAGAAGGCCAACAAGGCTCCCTACCTGATGCAGTACCCATTTAGCACCTACTCCAACGGTAGGGTGGCCGCCAGGATCTTGATGGACATGAAGCCGAAGTCGGTAGTTCTCTTCCTGCCGGACTACGCCTACGGCCAGGATATGAACAAGGCGATCATGGAAGTTCTGCCGGCCAAGGCCCCGGACATCAAGGTCACGGTCGTGTTCCACCCGCAGGGTGCTACGGACCTCTCCTCGTACATCCAGAAGGTGATGGATGCCAAACCCGATGTCACCCTCTTCAGCCAGTGGGGCAACGACGGCATCACCGCGTTGAAGCAGTCCTACGAGATGGGATTGATGAAGAAGACAAAGGTCTTCTTCGCCCACATCGCCAGCTCCTTTGCCCAGGCGGTCCCGCCCGAGGCGCTGGATGGCGTTGAGGCGCACGCCTTCTACTACCACGACCTCACCGGTCTGAATGATCCGGCGACCGAGAAGTCGGCCAAGGACTTCGCCGACAAATACATCAAGGCATTCCAGACCTTCCCGGACACCTACTCGTCAACCGCCTACGGCGGCATCATGGAGCTGGCCCGCGGTATCGAGATCTCTCAGTCGCTCGACCCCGGCAAAGTTTATGGTGCCCTCCAGGCCAATCCCGAGATCACTACCGGCGTGAGAGGTAAGGGCAAGTGGCGAGTTGATGGCCAGGTGGATTGGCAATACGTCTTCTTCCGTGGCGTAGGGAAGCCGGCCAGCGAACGAGCCGATCCTAAATTCGACTACATGAAGATAGTCAGCGGCACGCCTGACAACGGCGCCACTCCGGACCCGAAGGAGCTCGGCTGGTAACAGCCTGAGGGACGAGGACCGAGAGGATATGAACCGCGTACTCGGTCCTCGCCCTCTCCAGTGAGCCCTGACGAATTTGGGGGCAGCCTCATGACGGAGCTGATCGCAACCCAGAATCTGACCAAGCGGTTCGGCGGCCTCACCGCCGTCGACCGCGTCAACTTTTCCGTTCAGGAGGGTGATGCAGCGGGGATCATCGGCCCCAACGGCTCGGGCAAGACGACCCTCTTCAACCTTCTGTCGGGATATTTCCCTCCCACTGAAGGAACGATCACCTTCGCGGGGCTGGACGTAACTCGCATCCCGCCCCACAAAAGGGTAGGTCTGGGTATGTCCCGTACCTTCCAGTTGGTGTCGGTTTTCTCCTCCCTGGACGCCTGGGAAAACCTCGTGCTCAGCTGCTTGCGGTTCAAGGACCACAACTCCTCCGGGGGCGGGTTCTACTTTCGGCGATCTCAGGAAAGGGAGATCGCGGATGAGTGCCGGCTTGCCCTCAAGTCAGTGGGCCTCGAGGATAAGGCGGACCTCCCAACCTCGAGGCTCTCCTATGGGGACAAGCGGAAGCTGGAGCTCGCCATGGCGCTCTCGCTCAGGCCGAAGCTGCTGCTGCTAGATGAGCCGCTCGCCGGCCTGAGCGACTACGAGATCGGGGAGGTGCTCACGCTCATACATCGGGTCAAGGAGGCATTCACGCTCGTCATCATCGAGCACAAGATCTCGAAAATCGTTGACCTGGTGGGGCGCCTCAGCGTCATGAACGAGGGCAAGATCATCGCGGAGGGTGCTCCCGTCCAGGTGCTCCGGGATCCCGCCGTACGGGAGTGCTACTGGGGGAAGGAAGAGGGCTAATGCTAAACGTAAATGAGATCGACGTTTACTACGGCCCAGCCAAAGCGCTCCACGACGTATCTCTTGCGGTGAACAGGGGAGAGATGGTGTTCGTCATCGGCAGGAACGGTGCAGGCAAGACTACACTTCTCAAAACCATTTGCGGCGTCAAGGCTCCGGGCAAGGGATCTATCGTCTACGAGGGGCAAACAATTTCGGGCATGCCCGCGGAGAAGGTGGCTCAGAAGGGCATCCGGATGGTAGCCCAGGACAAGAAGGTGTTCGGCTCGCTCACCGTGCGAGGAAACATCGAACTGGCGGCATACGCTGCCGGCGAGAAAGTCGACAGGGCGATCGACACAGTAGTCGGGGTCTATCCGAGGATGAAGGACCTGCTGAATCTTAAGGCCGGGAGCTTGAGCGGTGGCCAGCGGGAGATCCTGCTGATTGGACGAGCCCTGGTGGGCAACCCGAAACTGCTGCTCATCGATGAGCCGACCGAAGGATTGGCGGCCGTAGTCATAGACGACATCTTTCGGATCCTGTGCGCAATGAAAGAGCAGGTCTCGGGCGTCATAGTCGAGCAGAACCTGTCGGTCGTCTCTCGCCTGGCAGATCGGGTCTTCATCATGAAGGAGGGCAAGATAGAGCGGGTAATCGTCGACAGGGCTGAGATCGCCAATTCCGGTGAGCTGGAGCGTTACCTGTGAACGGGAGGTAGAAGCCTTGAGTGCACGAGTGGAGACTGCTGGCAAATCCAAGGACGCTTCGGCTGGGAACAAGGGACTCCTGGCTCCCGAGAGGGATAGAACCCTTCTGGAGATGGCGGTCATGACGGCGGTCTTCCTGGCCCTCTGGCCGGTGATTGGTCAGCACCGGGTCACCGACTTCATGATCTTCTGTATCTTCGTGCTCTCCTACGATCTGCTCTACGGGTACATGGGCCGGCTCTCATTCGGTCACGTTCTGTACTACGGCACGGGCGGTTACATCTGTGCGGCGTTCATCAACTACGTCGCCCCCAATCCGCTGCTGGGCATGGCGGCGGGGGTGGCCGTGACCATGCTGGTGGCCATGCTGGTCGGCCTGATAGTGTCCCGAGCCGACGGAGCCCCCTTCGCCCTCACGAACCTCGCCTTCAACGCCGTGGGACTGTTCCTGGCACAATCGGCCTTCGCGGATTGGACCAGGGGAGACAATGGCCTGGCCTGCACCATCATGCAGCCGGTCGGCTTTCTGGATTTTCTGCAGAAGCCGGTCAACTTTTGGTTCAGCCTCTTCTGGTTACTGGTGGTATTCTCGTTCCTGAAGCGACTTACCCGCTCGCCTTATGGCATCCTGGTTCGATCCATCAAGGAAGATGAGTCGCGGGTCAAGTTCCTGGGCTACAACACGTTCTTCTACAAGTGGCTCACCTACGTGATCGCCTGCACCCTCGCCGCCCTGCCGGGGGTACTCATGACCCTGAACTACACCTTCGTGAGCCCTCACACCATCGATCCCAACCGGAACGTGGACATCATTTTCGCGAGCCTGCTGGGGGGTGCGGGCAACCTGTACGGCGCGGTGGCGGGTGGGATCCTCTACATGCTGATCACCAACTATCTACCCCTCTGGGTGAGCGACTGGGAGGGATTCCTGGGAATCGTGCTGCTGATTCTGGTCTTCAACTTCAGAAAAGGCCTTTCCGGGTTCGTCATGGAGTGGTTGGCGCGACGTCGGGCACTTTCGGCTCAGCCGCAAGGGGGTGAAGCGAGATGATCCAGACCTTGGTATATGGGCTCGCCATCGGGGCGATTCTTTACTTCATCTCCGTGGGGCTCTCCCTGACCTTCGGCACCATGAAAATCGTCAATTTCGCTCACGCGGCGGTCTATGCGCTGGGAGTTTACCTGTTCATCACCGTGATGCCGCTGGTGAATCGGATGCACCCCGTGGCGCTTCTGCTGGCCATGGCGGCGATCGTGCCCCTGGCCTACGTGATCGAAAGGTTCGTCATCCGGAGGCTGTATGGAGAGTCGGTGGACTACGCGATCGTAGCTACTTACGCCATCTTGCTGATAGTCACGAACTTCATCAAGCGGGTGTGGGGAACCCTGCCGCAACCTGTCGCCGACCCTCTTGGGAAGTTCATAGATATCGGCGATGCCACCATATCGGTCTACAGGCTCTCTATCGTGTTGCTTGCCTTCCTGGTTTTCGTCGCGCTGTACCTCTTCTTCACCCGCAGCATCATAGGAAAGATCGTGGTCGCTGCCCTGGACGACAACGAGGGGGTGCGGCGGTTAGGCCTCGACGTGAATCGCTACTTTTCCATCGTGTTCATTCTCGGAAGTGCCCTCGCAGTGCTAGGAGGGGTGCTTTACGCTCCGATGACGGCCGTGGGCCCCTACATGGGGTTCATGATCTTGCTGCTCGGCTTCGCGACGGTAATCGTGGGCGGCATGGGCAACCTCACCGGCACCTTTGTGGCAGCCATGGCGCTGGGGATGGTAATGGCGGTTACCGGGAGGTTCTACTCCCAGGCAGCGGAAACGATGGTGTTCGTCGTCATGGGCATCGTGCTGATCTTCAAGCCCTTGGAAACCTACGGAACCGCCGGCAAGTAGTAGAGAGAGAATCCCGCAGAAAGGGGGGACAGCAGGCATAATTCCGCCGAACCGCACAAGTAGTCGACGTTGATTCTGGAGACGGAGGAGCCACAATGAAGGGTGTCTGGAACAAAATCCTGCGAGTGGACCTCACAACAGCCGAGGCACATCCTGAGGCAGTCCCCGACGACGTGTACCTGAACTATCTCGGGGCAGCCGGCCTGGGCGACTGGATCATGTACAACGAGGTCCCCGCCAACGTTAAGTCACTCGACCCTGAAAACCGGATCATCTTCGCCACCGGGCCCTTCAACGGCGTGCATCAGACGGGTGCGGGCAAGTGGTCGGTTGTCAGCCGGTCCCCCGCATTCGAACTGATCGCCGATTCCGGCGCCACGGAGAGCTGGGGCATCGCCTGTAAGGCAGCCGGCTACGATGCTGTGGTGGTTCAGGGTAAGGCCGAGAAGCCCGTCATGATTGTGGTGAACGAGGCTAGGGTCGAAGTCGTGGACGCTTCCCACCTATGGGGGAAGAACGTGGAGGAGGTCGACGACTGGGTCAGGGAGAACCTGGGCAAGGATTTCGAGACCGCGACTATAGGTGTTGCCGGAGAGCGCCTACTGAAGTTCGCGGCCGTTGGCACGGGCAGGAAGTCCTTTGCCGGGCGGTGCGGACTCGGTGCCGTGATGGGGTCTAAGAACCTAAAAGCCATTGCAATCCGGGGCAGTTTGGAGTGTCCGGTCGCCGACCCGGAGAAGCTGGCTGCCCTCAACAAGGAGATAGGTGCCAGGGTTGCCGAGGTCGACAAGGCGAAGCCTTATGACCACAGCATCCGCATCCACGGGACCGCCATGGCGACGAAGCTGTTCGAGGAGAAGGGCAACCTGCCGATCAAGAACTGGCAAGTTGGCCACGACGAGAAGGTCGTTACGGCCTGGCACGCCGAGAACTACACCACTCTCCTCAACACCAAGCCGTGGCCGTGCAAGTACTGCACCCTGCAGTGCCACAACATGGCCAGGGTTACCGAGGGCAAGTACCCCTATACTGGTGCCGCACCCGAGTATGAGTCGTTCGCGATGATGGGCATGAACACCCTGTGCGACGACGTGAAGGCGATAGGGTATGCCGGACACCTGGCGAACCTCTACGGCATGGACACTATCTCCCTCGGTTCGGTCCTGGCCTGGGCCATGGAGTCATACGACAAGGGTGCCATCACTAAGGAGGACACCTACGGAATCGAGATGACCTGGGGCAACGCCGACGCAGTGGTGGAGATGACCAGGAGGATCGGCGAACGGGAGCCCGGCCTTGCCTGGGTTTTGGGTGAGGGCACCAGGGCCGCCTCGGCGAAGTACGGCAAGGGCTCCGAGGCGTGGGCGGTGCAGATGAAGGGCCAAGAGATTCCCGCCCACGATCCACGCGCAGCCTTCGTAGCCGGCCTCACATACTGCGTTGGCTCCTCCAGCGGTCCGAACCACGAGCGTGGCAACCCTCAGCACATCTGGGTGGCCGGCGTCCGGCTGCCGGAGTGGGGCATTGGGGCAGACATCAAGGAAGAGGAGAAGCACACCTGGTACAAGGCTTCCGAGCGGACCGCCACCTTCCAGGAGTGGAATAACGTGGTCAACTCCCTGGGCCACTGCAAGTTCCAGTTCTTCTCCGGTTACACCTTGACCGACATCCTCAACACCTTCAACGCGATCACGGGGCTTAATTGGAGCCAGGAACAGCTGAAGTTGGCGGGCGAGAAGATCCTCCAGGTCCAGCGAATGCTGACGATGCGATACGGAAACACGAAGGAGGGGGATCTCTCCTTCCCGAAGCGACTGATGGAGCCCAAAGCCAACGGAGCGGT
>JAJYKO010000460.1 GCA_021788565.1 Chloroflexota bacterium | reverse complement strand
CAGGCTTCCGTCTCAGGAGGCTGAGCCACACACCCGGCCAGTCCCTCCTGCGCCCAACATCACCTATGCAAACCTGCGGCGGCTAGTCTTCCAGACAGTCGGGCTGGTCTTCGGCATCTGGTTCGTAGTCTGGTTCGTCAGCCGCACGCTGGAAGTGCTCACGCTCTTGTCCATCGCCGTGATTCTCGCCGTCGCCCTTCGGCCAACCGTCGATCGCCTGAGCACCGACAGGATCCCCCGCGTCAATAGGAGGGTACGCCGTGGGCTCGCGATTCTCACACTCTACTTTGCGCTCGCGACTGCCGTCGCGGCTCTTGCTTTCGTAGTGGTGCCTCAGATCGTGCTGGAGGCAGAGAAATTGGTCACCAGCGCCCCGAACTACCTTCAGGGGCTCGACCAGCGGCTGCGCCTTCTGCCCGGCTACTCGACGCTGCCGCCGCTTCAGACCCTGTCGAGCCAGATAGCCAGCCAGTTCATCGTCAACCTTCCCCAGGCTCTCAACATTCTATTTCTCGCCATTAACACGGTCACCGGCGTGTTGTCTCTCGGCCTTGTGCTGGTCCTGACCTTCTTTCTGATAATGGACGCGGACGCGATATACAAGCACTTCACGTCGTTGCTGCCTCCCGATGGAAGGGGAAAGGCGAGAGAACTGACAGCCGAGATGGGGCGCAAAATCGAGGGATGGCTCAAGGGTATCGTCGTCCTCAGCGCCTTCGTAGGAGTCGGAACAACCGTGGGAATGTGGGCGCTAGGGATGCCCTACCCGCTGCTCCTAGGGGTCACAGCAGGCCTCGCCGAGCTGGTGCCGCTGGCAGGCCCCTACCTCGCCTCGGCGCCGGGCATCCTGGTCGCTCTCTTCCAGCCCACCTGGAAGCTGATAGCAGTTGTGCTCTTCTTCGTCGCGCTCCAGATGGTGGAGAACCAGATACTGGCGCCGGCGGTACTGGGGCGACACGTAGAAATGCCCCCACTTCTCGTCATACTTGCCCTGCTTCTGGGAGCGTCGCTCGTGGGGATCGTGGGGGCAATATTGGCACTGCCCGTGGCGGCCATTATTCTCGTTCTCTGGACGGACCTGGTAGTCCCCGCGATCAAGCGTCAATACCACGAAACGCACGAAGGCTAAGCACAGTTCACTCCCGCCGTGCTCCCAACTGTCGCTGGGCATCCCGGAGATAGCGCACAACGTCCTCGTCGGTCAGCTGGTCAAACTCACTGAAGTGATACCCGACTGCGTAGAATGGCTGTGGGGTCATGAGGCACACTGTCCGGTCGGCCTCCCTCGAAATCCGCCACAGGGCCTCCTGAGAAGCCACTGGGGTCGCAGCTACCAGCTCCCCCGGGTGAGCTTCCCTCACTCCCTTGACGGCGGCCAGCATCGTATACCCAGTGGCGACTCCATCGTCAACCACGATAACCGTCCGTCCGTCGAGCGGAGGAAGCTCGCGGCCCTGACGGTAGACCTTGATCATGCGGTCTATCTCCAACAGCTGGCGGTCGACCTCCTCTCGCAAGTATTCGGGCGGCACTCCTAGCGTGTCCACCGTCAATCGATCAGCCCAGAGCCCACCTATCTCCGCCACTGCCCCGACGGCCAGTTCGGGGTTCCCCGGCGCCCCCACCTTGCGCGAGATTAGCACGTCGAGAGCAACGCCCAGGAAGGACGCAACCTCGTACCCGACTGCTACTCCTCCCCTGGGTAGCGCCAGCACTATGGTGTCCGGTAGATCAAACTCTGTCAGTTCGTCCGCCAACTGCCTACCAGCATCGCGCCTATTCTCGAACAAGTCCTCACCCCCGGCGAGTGATGAGTGAGCATCCCGCTCATCACTCATCACTCTTCACTGAGACTAGGCGGCCCGCTCATGATCATCGTGACCGCTCGCGGGCATGCCAAGCTCATGTCTGACCCGCAGGTATCCCCTCAGGTCACCCTCACTGATGATCCCAACCAGGTGGTCACCTTCGTCCACCACAGGGAGCACCTCGGCCTCCGTCTCGTTCATCAGGGTCATGGCAGATGCGGCACTGTCATCCGGCCTCACCGTTTGAATCTCGTGCGCGGGAGTCATCAACTCTGACACCGTCGTATCCTGCCATTTTTCCTGCGGAACTCCGCGGACTTCCTTAAGGGTCACTACACCCACCAGCCGGCCGTCGTCTACGACAGGCACGGCACGCTGACCGGACTCCAGGAGGTGAGACCAGACCAGATTCAGCAGGGTAGCCGAAGGATCTGCGACTCGCGGCTCCGGGTGCATCAGTCTTCTGACGGTCACGCCGCGGAACACCTCCATTGCCACGGACTGCTGTCCGCTCGCTTCAGCCGCATTGTTGAGGAACCAGCCGATGAAGATGAGCCAGATGCCGCTTATGAGCGAGCCGACGCTCACGATGAGGAAAAGGCCGCCGAGCACGAACAACAGAGAGACGGCTCTCCCGACCCCGACCGCTATGCGGGTCGCCCTCGTGAGACTGTGGGTGCCACCCCACAACAACGCACGGAGCACTCTCCCGCCGTCCAAAGGAAAGCCAGGAATGAGATTGAACACCCCCAGAATCAGGTTGATCTCAGCGAGATAGCCAACCACGCCCAACACCGTCTCGGGGAGGCCCTGGGCTTGGCTTATTCCCCAGAAGATGGCCGCCAACACAAGGCTGGCAACCGGACCCACCACTGAGATAAATAGTTCGTCTCCAGCGCTGCGCGGCTCCTCCTTGAGGTTCGAAACGCCTCCGAAGATGAAAAGCGTAATGTCCTTGACTTTAAGCCCCCTGGATTCTGCCACGAACGAGTGGGCCAACTCGTGGATCAGCACAGATACGAACAGCAGAACCGAGGATACGGCTCCCATGACCCAATAGATCGAGCTACCGAGGCCTGGGAACTGCTGCGGAAACACTCCCACGGCCAGAGTCCAGGCTACTAGCAGGAAGACCAGGATCCAGCTATAGTGAATCCCGATATCGATATCACCTATTCGGGCAACCCGAAATGATCCTCTCACCTCTCTACCTCTACCGCCGGCCGCCCTATTTACGACGCGAGACCCGCGCCGTATCGATCGTCCCCGCCCTCGTTCGCGGGCAGGGCCAGACCAGTGGACGAGCGCCCTCGCTCGCACCATCTACCGAGTGACCGGGCTTACACAATTGAGATATCATGATACGTGCCGCCTGAGCCAAAATAGGGAGAGGAACCATGGCGACGGAACAACATCAGAATCCGGCTGAGAAAGTGGCGGCCGCCCCACCCGAGCGCCTGTTCACCACCGTGGTGATGGCCTTCGTGGCCCTGGTGAGCAATGTCGTCCGGCCGACGCGAGAGGAGGTTCGCAGCCACATCGAGCGCTCCTCGGACCCTTACTTCCGGTCTTTCCTAGCCCTATGTGTGCGGCGCGTGTACGGATCGAAATAGAGGGATCCGCTCGAAGCCGGCCTCGGTCGTCAGGCCACCGACAGAGATGGTACAATAGCCGCCGTCAAGCGGGGTTCACCCCGTGGTGTGGGGGAAGACATGGAGAGACCAGAAGGCGCCGGCTCAGCGTCTTCGTTTCGAGAGAAGGTCGCGCGTGACCTTGTGAACAACGCCTACCTCGTCGGCGACTTCGTTCTGAGTTCGGGGCGGCGCAGCCGCTACTACTTCGACAAGTACCTCTTCGAGACCAAGCCGCACATCTTGCGCCCTCTCGCGGCGCTAATGGCTGAGCAGATGCCCGACACCGTGCAGCGAATCGCGGGACCTGAGCTCGGTGCGGTAGCCCTGGCCGCGGCCACATCGCTGGAGACGGGCATCCCCTTTGTTATTGTGAAGAAGGCTTCAAAGGACTACGCAACTCAGAAACTCGTGGAGGGTGAGTTCCACCCTGGAGAGCGGGTAGTGGTGGTCGAGGACATAATGACCACCGGCGCCCAGGCGATAGCATCAGCAGAGAAGCTCAGATCGCTCGGTCTGCAGGTGCTGTTCATCCTTGGCGTCGTCGACCGCGAAGAAGGGGCCCGCGAAAACGTCGAGGCGGCTGGCTTCGAGCTTCGATCGCTGTTTCGTAAGACCGAACTGGAGGCATACCTCGAGAAGTAGAGGCTGGTTGACTTCCGTTGCCGACACAAGAGTCGCTTCTATCCTTGTTGCATGCACTTTTCGTTCTACTGCAACAGAATGACGAAAAGGCTCTCTTTCTGCTTTTGCTCATCGAGGAGACGGGAGTTCCTCTACCTGCGCCCGGCGATCTCGTCATACTGTTCGCTGGCTACCGAGCCTCGATGGGTCAAATGGGAGTTCTCGAGGCCTGCCTAGCCGTGACCCTCGCGGTCATGATGGGATCGACCATCCTCTACACCCTGTCTCGTAAGTTCGGCCACATTGTTCTGTTCAAGTATGGCAAACTCGTTCACCTCGACGAGGAGAAACTTACCAAGGTTGAGCGATGGATACACAAGCATGGACCGGTGATGGTTCTGGTCGGCCGTTTGACGCCCGGACTGCGTACTCCCACATCTATCATGGCCGGCGTGTTCGAAGTACCCTTTCTTCAGTTCCTGTTTTACGCCACGCTGTCGGCGGTCATGTGGAGTGGCTTCTGGCTTGGTCTGGGCTATTTCTTCGGGAGAAGGTTAGTGCCTTTGGTGAGGCACTTTGATAAATCCGGCTATCTAGTCTTTGCCGCGGTCATTCTCTTCATCGCGTGGCTTCTGTTTCGCTGGCAGCGAAGAAGCAGGCAGAATGCGAGGGCGGGCGTGAAAGAGACCAACGGGCTTTAGACTTATTTGATACGGCATCACGAGGGAGTTATCCATGTTTGTAGAGAAGGAGTCCGTCGGTAACGGCTTGAATATGGAGACGTTGGAGATGCTTCTCCACACGCTGTCTCACGAGATCGAGAGCCAGGCCTACCTGCAGATGGCTGTCCGCGTCGCCGATGATCCGGAACTGAAAGCGTTTCTGATCGACATCCTCGGACAGGAACAGATCCACGAGACGATGCTCCGCTCCAAACTGCGCGAGAAGTTTTCCTTGGACATCTAGTCTCCTGAGGCGCCAAGCTTCTTCAACCGGGGTACAGATCTTGCGGTGGCGCAGGTCGAAGGTTGGTGAGAGGCTTGAGACAGGTCAACAACAATCGAGAGGACAGGGGATCCGACGCGCGCCAGGCGGACCTTTTCTTCAAGGCCCTCTTTCGGCTGGGGGTGTGGCCTGGCGACTGGGACACGTGGTATGGGACCAAGCCGCTCGCGGCCTGGATAACTGAGCAACACGCTCGGGTGGTCCCACCCAGCAACCCGTTAGATCGCCCGAGCGGGTGATCATATGACTATCGAGGGGCGTAGTCCGTGCACTTGTCGGCGGTTTGCCGAAGGAACGGAGTGCCCATTGCGAGACTCGTGACCGAGTAGGCTCCCTTATATGTACCGTC
>JAJYKO010000459.1 GCA_021788565.1 Chloroflexota bacterium | reverse complement strand
CTACGCCTTCGCCAGGCCCGGCGCCGTGGTGGACTGCGCATATTCCATCTCACGGAACGATCGTGGCGGCACGGCATCCTACGAGATGGTCCTCAAAGACCTCCACGCCTGGAGTGCGGCATCCAACGTGCTGTAACTCTCCTCCGGAAACCCACGAAACGGCAAGTTGCTCTTCCGGCATCCCGCGATTGATGTTGGTGACCATGAGCGATCAGATGGAGTTGTCGGCGGAGGAGCGGAGCGTCACCGGGAAGCAGGTGAATCGGCTGCGCCAGCAGAGACTGGTGCCGGCCGTCCTTTACGGCCACAATGTGGAATCGGTGCCTGTTCAGGTCAGGCGCGACGAGCTAGCGCAACTGCTTCGAAGGGGCGGGCGGACCCCCATAGTGCAGCTGAATAACCTGGGAACGTCGATCCGTGTGTCGGATCTGCAGCCATCCCCTACCGTGACCATCCGCAACCCAGCCCAGGGCAGTGTAGCTGGCATGCATCGTGCTTTAGGATAGGGCGAAGGGATCGAGTTTCGACTACCTTCGACTTTCTCCTCCTCCCACGTTTCGGTGGGGCGGGCGTTAGACCCGCCCCACCGAAAGGACCCCCCCCCTCCCCCTTTTGAGCGGCCCACCGACTTGACAGAAAGCGCGGAACTGGTATAATCAACATTAGAACGCATGTTCTGATACCGGCACTGGAGCGGTGCCGGGTCGTCGACGCCAGGCAGAGTCCCGGCGCGAGAGATGCCGTAGTCGATGCGACAGTGATTAGCACGAGTGAGGACGAATTAGCATGAATGAGAAGTCGGCGAAGGCGGAAGCAGGCTTGGCCGCGCAGAAGGTCGGACAGACCGAGGAGATAGAGATGACAACGAAGCAGGAGGAGAAGAGTCGCGAGCGATCGTTCGATCCCAGCAGGTACCTGCGCAAGCTCGGTGGTAGGGACTACCTGGAGGTGAAGTGGCGGCTGCTGTGGCTGCGGACGGAGCACCCGGACGCGACGATGGAGACCGAGATGGTGAGGCTGGACGAGGGCTTCGCCCTGTTCAGGGCCAGGGTGGCTCTTCCTGAGGGCGGTGAGGCGACCGGATGGGGCTCGGAGACCCGGCAGGATTTCTTCGACTATATTGAAAAGGCAGAGACTAAGGCCCTCGGCAGGGCGCTCGCGGCGCTTGGGTACGGTACTCAGTTCTGCGAAGACTTCGATTTCGCGGCAGGCTCGGCGGGAAACGCGCACGTGGTCGATTCTCCGGTGGAGCTTAACCCGGCCGGCGGCAATGATCGCGCCATTCCGGCGCGCCCATCGGCGGTTCCGCAGAGCAGCGGATCGCTCGCCACTCCAGCGCAACTCAAGCTGATCTATCTCACGGCGACGAGGGACCTCCAGATCACCGAGGAGGAGCTGGAGGAGCGGTGCCAGACGCAGTACGGCAGGCTGCCTCTTCACCTGACCAAGCGGGAGGCATCGGAGTTCATAGACGCCCTGAAGGCCAGCGGCCTCGCCCGAGCGCAGTAGGTCGGGAAGCGGAGAGGGGGAGACGCGGGGACGCGGAGAGAGACCGGAACAAGATAGACAGGATGTAGAAAGATAGGCAGGACGGGCCAAGTACGGTCTGTCCTGCCTATCCTTTTTGCAGCCTGCGCAACCTTTGGCGACTTTCAGTCGCGCGGAACGCGCCCTCGATTGTGGATGGACCCTGATGTGGTGAGTGCACTCGGTTGCGACGGGAAGCGGACGGCCCTATCATTGGCGTCACCCTGTAGACCGGTCGTGGTGCATTTGCGTACTGCTCTCTCCCGGATCCAGATGCGGTCCGTCGTCGTCCTGGCTGGGCTCCTCATCGCGGCGCTAGCGCTGCGGCTTTTCCTGCTCGCTGGCCTCAGCTTGAGCTCGACGCCGACGAAGCCGTCGTCGGGTTGATGGCGAACCACATACTCCAGGGGGAGAGGCCCGTCTTCTACTACCAGCAGCCGTATATGGGTAGTCTCGAAGCCTATCTGGTGGCTCTATCGTTCGCCTTGTTCGGCAGCTCCACGCTGGCCTTGAGGACGGTTCCGCTCGTCATCTCGTTGCTGTTCGTCGGGCTCGTTTTCGCCACCGGCTACCGCATTGCCGGTCTGAAAGGGGCGTTCATCTCCGGTCTTTACGTGGCCGTACCGCCTGCGTTTCTTGCCCTCTGGAGCCTGAAGGCGCGGGGTGGGTATATCGAAGTGCTTGCGCTCGGTCAGGCTATGATCGTATTGGCGATGGACGTCGGGAAACGGGGGCGAGTGGGGGTGAAGCAGGCGCTCGTCGGCGGTTTCCTGGTGGGTATCGGCCTCTGGACGAACCTGCTGATAGTCGTTTATCTGCTTCCAGCAGTTATCTACCTGGGGCTGGCTCTCCGCCGAAAGCTGCTTGGCGCGTGGCTACTGCCCGCCGGGTTGGCCGTCGTGGCCGGCGCTTCGCCCCTGATTGGGTACAATCTGCAGCACGGTTTCGCCACGGCCGGTGCCATGACCACCTGGAGGGGTGCCGTATCCACGATCCCGCTCTACACGTTCCACTTCTTCCGCCACAGCCTGCCGGTCCTGGCGGGCCTTGCCCAGGGGAGCAGTTCGCAGGAGCTGTTCTGGCCAGCCTTTGCCCACAGTCTAGCGGGGCCGTGGCCCGTCGCGTTCGTGCTGTCGGTGTTGTTCGTACTCCCGATCGTCGTGCTGCGCCGTCAGCTGATGGCGCTTGTGTTTGGGCGGCCCGGCGGTGCAGACCCGCGGGGCTTGCTGGCGCTGATGCTGATCGTCGTGCCCGCCGTCTTCGTGGTCACCAAGTTCCACGAACCGGTCAGCGAGCCGCGATATCTGCTGCCCCTTTACTCGGCAATACCTCTGCTGGCCTCCGGTCTGCTCTCAAGTAGGTGGCTGCGAGGCGCGGCGCCCATCCTGTTGGCGGCCCTCATCGCTCTGAACCTGTACAGCATTGTGGTGCTCGATCCGGCCATGAATCGTCCAACCTTCGAGGCTGCCAGCACGCCCTCCAACCGCAAAGAGCTGGCGCAATTCCTTCTGGCGCGAGGTTTGAGCAGGGTGTATACGGACTACTGGCTCGCTTATCCCCTCGCCTTCGAGTCTGGCGAGCGGATCGTCCCCTCTGTGATCTCCGGCGGCTTCAATCGGTACATCCCCTTCGCTTATGAGGTATCGATTGCCCCTGACCCCGCCTTCGTCTTCGTATCGGACTCCCCGGAGGAGAAGAACTTCCTGACGAAGATGGGCCTCACCGGCGCCCACGCCACGGTTGGCCATGTCGCCGTGTACTCCATCTACTGGCAACTGAGCTCTCTGGATGGGCTAAGACCGTAGGCCCCGTTTGCAAACAAAATGTGCATAATCGTTGACGGCTCCCCGCCAGTGCCCAATAATCGGGTCTGACAAGTCAACAGACGGCTTGTCTTATGTTTGTCTGTCCATCACTTAGCCTGTAAAGCCAGCTTAAACTTTACGTGGGCGGTTTTTGCTCTGGCGGCAGCGTCGCCGGCATGAGTGCCGCGGCCGGCTTCACCTCATTGAGCTAGGCCCGGGGTCTTTGCCCGCGGGAAAGGAGGTCACATCGAGGAGTAGGTTGCGGCGTCTCTAGCGTCGAGTCCTCACGTTCTAGACGCAATGAAAGGGGGAAACATGCTAGTAGGAAGAGCGGTCCACAGACACAGTTGGCTTGCGGTGGCTATCGTCCTGGCTCTGTCCCTGGTTTTCGTTCCCACGGCGTTTGCCTCCGGCATCGTGGAGAAGGTGGGCGACGTCCAGGCCACGGTCTACGCTCCCAGCGTGGTGTGGCAGGCGACCAATGCCCACGTGATCATCAGGCTTGAGAACACAGGCTCCAAGCCGGCTACCATCGACGGCTTGTTCAAGTTCCCGGATGGGAAAGACGGCCAGTTTACGTACGGCACAAAGAAGCCCAACACCGCGCCGAAAGACGGGGTAAAGCAATCCCTGAAGGACCTCCAGCCGGGGGCGAGCAAGTACATCGCCTTCACCTATATCACGCCCAAGAGCAACGCTACGCTGGGTCAGTACACCGCCAACGTCACGCTGACGGTCGACGGCGCATCCAAGACGATTCCGTGGACGTTCGACATCCGCACGGGAGCCGTGTTCGCAGCTCAGACCGAGGGCATCGTGATGATGATCTACGGGATCTCCGCCGCGATGCTGGTGTTCTGGTTCGTCTACTTCAAGTTCTTCGTCAACAAGAAGTTCAACATCCTTGCCGGCGAAGAGGCGTAGAAAGGAGGAGGTGAGCGATGGCTACTGTTAGTTTATCGGGGGATGTCAAGCCCTGGTCGCTGAAAGAAGGCACGAGCTTCATAACCCGTGTCAAAGATCTGGGACCGGGTGCCTTCGTGGCCGCCACCTTCATCGGCTCCGGCGATATAGCCACCGGCGGTACGGCGGGGGGTATGTTTGGCTTCGGCTACTGGTGGGCCTACTGGGTCACCTGTGCGACCGCCTGGTTCTGCCTGGATGTGGTATCCCGCTACTACCTGGTGACCGGCAAAGCTGGAGTCTCAATGTTCCGATCGATCCCGAAGATCGGATGGCTCCTCGCCCTCTTCATCGGCTTGTTCGGCGTTTACTACGGCGTCGGCAACGTGACCTCTCAATTCTCCGCCTCGGCCTGGGCCGTTACCGGCATGTTTCCGCAGTTGGACTACGTGCTGGCGGCCGGCCTGGTCGCCGTGGTGTGCATGGCTCTAGTGTGGATAGGTAACTACAACTGGTTGGAGAAGGCTATGGCGGTAATGCTGGTGGGTATCGTCGCCAGCTTCTTCGCGGCCGCCTTCGCAACCGGCGTCAACGTGGCCGACGCGGCTAAGGGCCTCATCCCGGCGGCCGATCCGATGGGAGGCTTCGCCAACAACTTCCAGGCGATCGCCGGCACCAACATCAACGGGGCCGCGGTGCTGCTGTTTGCCTATACCCTGATGGAGCGAGGGAAACTGCCCGAGGACCTGAGGGGCAAGGCCAAATTCCTAAGCTTCGCCAGGTCCAACGCGCTGCTCGGTTCCTTCGGCGCAGTGGTGGTTGCCTTTGCGCTGCTGGGCGTGATCAACCAGGTGATCTATCCATACGGGATCATCCCCCGCAAGCCCGAGGATTATGCCATTCTGATCGAGCCGGTGGCCGGCGCGTGGGCTATTCCGGTCTTCAGCCTGGGCGTTCTGGCGGCCGCTCTTTCGTCGGCCCTGGGTAATGGGATGATCGGGGCCTACGTGACCACCGAGTACTTCCTGGGCAAACCCGTCAAGAGCAACAACATCCACTTCAAGGTCGTGTATATCCTGAATGCGGTGATCGCGGGTGCAATGGTTATGGCGAAGATCGACCCGATCTTCCTGAAGACCATCACCTCCATGATGAACGCCAGCTTCTTCGGGATTGTGGGGTTGGTTCTGGCCTACTG
>JAJYKO010000458.1 GCA_021788565.1 Chloroflexota bacterium | reverse complement strand
CACCGGCGCCGGCAACGGCGGCACCTGGCACGGCGCAACTGAGAACCTGAGAAACCGCTGGGTGCCGCTCTGGGTCAAGCCCGCGAGGGACAAAGAATCGGGCAACTCTGCTCTGGTGAGCAGGGGAGCCCGGTGGCTACCAGAGTCGGACTTCAAGCTCTCCGGCCTGTTCGCACCCACCGAGGATCAGGAGGTCGGCGGGCAGAAGGGGCTGTTCGACATAGAGCCTCTGCCTTCAGATGCGACGTCAGATGCGACGTCAGATGCGCACGCGGCACCCTCCCACGTGCTGTCCGTCTCCGATAGCCAGGCTCCCTACACGGCGGAAGATCGAACGGGAGGGCCACGCTCGACCGGCGCGGCGAACTCGGCGGACCTGGATCTGTACGGACCATTCCTTATTAGGCTGGAGCGGCTCACCACAGGAGCGCCTGTCACGCCGGAGCAGTTGACGGAGGTTCTGGGCATCACGAAGTCGCAGATCGGTGCCTGGCTCAGCCGCGCGCTTGCGGAGGGGCGAGTGAGAAAGCTGGACAAGCCCGTGCGATACGAGTGGCGCGCGGGGCAGGTCAGACAGCCCTCCATGTTCGACGGTGCGGACTCGTAGGATGATCGACGGCCTCAAGCCCTACCCCGCTTACAAGGACTCTGGCGTGCCGTGGCTAGGGCACGTGCCCGCGCACTGGGAGATCAGGCGCAATAAACTCCTCCTCACAGAAGTTGACGTCCGCTCTCAGGATGGCTCTGAGGAACTTCTCTCAGTCTCGCAATACACCGGGGTAAACAGGCGTCGCGACAAGTTGTCTGAGGACGGTGAGTTGCTAACAAAGGCATCGAGCCTGATCGGGTACAAGTGTGTGCGCGCCGGCGATCTAGTGATGAACATCATGCTGGCTTGGAATGGTAGCCTGGGAGTGTCGGACATCGGCGGCATTGTGAGTCCGGCGTATTGCGTGTTTAGATCACGGGGAGATGTGGAACCTCGTTTCCTCCACTACCTCTTGCGCACGCCCCTCCTCACGGGTGTATTCAAGATGGCATCCACCGGCGTCGTGGACAGCCGCCTTCGCCTATATCCGGATGTTTTCTTGCGGCTACCATCACTCCGTCCTCCACCAATGGAGCAGTCGACCATCGCCCGCTTCCTCAACCACGCCGACCACCGCATTCGTCGCTACATCGCTGCGAAGAGGAAGCTGATCACGCTCCTGAACGAGCAGAAGCAGGCGATCATCAACCGCGCCGTGACTCGTGGCCTGGACCCCAACGTCCCGCTCAAGCCATCGGGCGTGGAATGGCTGGGTGATGTGCCGGAGCACTGGAGAGTCTCCCAGGTGCGGCGACTTGTCTCGCTGGTAACTTCGGGCTCCCGTGGATGGGCTAGCTACTATAGTGATACAGGAGCGGTCTTCCTACAGAGTGGCAACTTGGGCCGTTCCATGTCACTTAACCTCTCTTTCATTCAACGCGTCGATCCCCCAGAGGGCTCCGAGGGTGAGCGTACCAGGGTTCATCGCGACGATATCCTTGTGTGCATAACTGGTGCGCTCACGGGCAATGTCGTGTTGGTGGACTCGGAGTTGTCCTCGCCTGCCTACGTGAACCAACACGTCGCGCTAGTAAGGCCGGTGCCTTCCGCCGTTCACCCTCGGTACCTTGCGTCCGTGCTGTTTTCGAGAGTCGGCACGATACAGTTCAAGTCGAGCGAATATGGTGGTACGAAACAGGGCCTTGGTCTCAACGACGTGAAGTCCGCTCTCGTGACGTTGCCGCCACTATCGGAACAGATAGCGATCTCCTCAGTACTGGATGCGGAGCTCGCTAGGCTTGGGGATGTGATTACCAACATACAACGAGAGATCCACCTCGTCCGCGAGTACCGCACCCGCCTCATCGCAGACGTCGTGACGGGTAAGCTGGACGTGCGCGACGTAGCGGCCAACCTACCGGACGAGGCCGAGGAATCGGTGCCCGTTGAAGAGGAGCACCTACTGGGAGAGAATGGTGTGGAGGACGAAGACGCCGAGCCGGAAGGCGCATTACCAGAGGACGAATCGTGACTACCGACCGTTCCACGGAGTACCTTATTGGTCTAGTCCAGGAGCTACGCAAACTCCCCGACGAGACCGAGTGGGTCGAGTTCAAGCGCAATAGGGCGGAACCGCAGGAGATTGGGGAATATATCTCGGCCCTCTCCAACTCTGCCGCCCTTACCGGAAAGGCCTATGCCTACGTGGTCTGGGGCATAGATGACGTTACTCACGATATGGTGGGCACCTCTTTCTCCCCTAGCCACGAGAGGGTCCATGGCGAAGAGCTTGAGAACTGGCTGCTGCGGCAGTTGTCCCCACGGATCAACTTCCGTTTCTTTGCTTTCGAGGCGGATGGTCTTCCTCTGATTGTCCTTGAGATTGCTCGCGCTTCTGGTCACCCTGTCCAGTTCATCGGGCAAGAGTTTATCCGGGTTAGCTCTTACAAGAAGCGGCTCAGGGAGTATCCCGAAAAGGAACGAGAGCTGTGGCGCATCTTTGACCAGAAGCCGTTCGAGTGTGTCGTCGCGGCCGATGGCTTGGCTACCAGGGATGTGCTGGGACTCCTGGAGTATCCCTCCTATTTCGACCTCCTCCACCTGCCGCTTCCAGCATCGCGCGACCGCATCTTGCAGGCACTGGCGGCGGATGACCTCATCTTGAGATCTCCCGACGGGAAGTGGGACATAACCAACCTGGGTGCAATCCTCCTGGCCAAGCACCTCAAGGAGTTCCGAACGCTGTCCCGCAAAGCGATCCGCGTCATTATCTACAAGGGCAAGAGTCGGGTGGAGACGCTACGGGAACAGGTTGGGGCCAAAGGATACGCGGTCGGGTTCGAGGGTCTCATTGAGTATATCAGCGCTCAGATTCCTTCGAACGAGGCGATGGGGAAAGCACTCCGAAAGACGGTCCCCATGTATCCAGATCTGGCCGTGCGGGAGTTAGTGGCCAACGCCTTCATCCATCAGGATTTCCACGTGACGGGCAGCGGCCCTCTGGTGGAGATCTTCGACGATCGGATGGAGATCACCAATCCCGGCGAGCCACTGGTGAGCACCGATCGTTTTCTAGATTCGCCCCCTCGCTCTCGCAATGAGATGCTCGCTTCCTTCCTCCGACGGGCCGGAGTCTGCGAGGAACGAGGCAGTGGAGTAGACAAGGTGGTCTCCCAGATGGAAGCGTTTCAGCTCCCTGCACCAATCTTCGAGGTAGTGGAAGGTAATACCCGAGCGGTGCTGCTGGCTCATCGTCCGCTCACGCGGATGGACAAGGCGGACCGGATTCGGGCATGTTACCTACATGCCTGCTTGAAGTACGTAAACCGCGGCTTTATGACGAACGCGTCCACGAGGGAAAGGTTCGGCATAGCACCCCAAAACATGTCGATGGCCTCCCGGTTGATCAAGGAGGCCGTGGAGGCGCACGCAATCCACCTGTACGATGCCGGCGCACCTCCGAAACTCAGGAAGTACGTGCCCTTCTGGGCATAGGGCTTCAGTTGGGGCGGTACTTGATGGGTACTTGACTGAGGAGAGCGTCGGGGGTAGCGTGGGCCCGGTCCAGATGACGTTTTGCGCGTGAATTCGGCGGATTCCGGGCGGGTACCTGCCCGGAGTTTACTTCACTGGCACTTCACCGGTACTTGATTCCGCACTGCATCTGGAGGGACGAGTGGCTAGCACCGACACCACCGAGAAGGGACTGGAGAGCCTGATAGTCACGGCGATGACGGGGTCGGCGCAAGTGGCCACCGGCGACGGCCTCCACGAGAGCGGCGTCACCTACGACGGAACCGGCTGGCTCCTCGGTGATGCCAGGGACTACGACCGCGAGTACGCCGTGGACCTCGCCCAGCTTCGCACCTTTCTGGAGGCCACTCAGCCGAAGATGGCCGGAGCCCTCGATCTCGATCACGACAGCCCCACTCGGCGGAAGTTCCTCGCCCGTCTGCAGGGTGAGATCACCAAGCGCGGCACCATCGACGTGCTGCGCCACGGCATCAAGCACGGCCCCCACAGCCTCGACCTCTTCTACGGCACGCCCTCGATAGGCAACAGGGTCGCTGCCGAGCGCTACCTCCACAACCGCTTCAGTGTAAGTCGACAACTCAAGTACAGCCTCGACGAGAGCCAGCTCGCCCTCGACCTCTGTCTCTTCATCAACGGCCTGCCCGTCTTCACCTACGAGCTGAAGAACAGCCTCACCAAGCAGACGGTGGAAGACGCCGTCCAGCAGTACAAGCGCGACCGCGATCCGAAGGAGCTTCTCTTCGGCTTCGGGCGCTGCATCGCCCACTTCGCCGTGGACGACAGCGAGGTGCGCTTCTGCACGGTCCTCAAGGGCAAGGAGTCCTGGTTCCTACCCTTCAATAAGGGCTGGAACGACGGGGCGGGCAACCCACCCAACCCCGACGGCCTCAAGACCGACTACCTGTGGAAGCGCATCCTGACGAGGGACGGCCTCACCGACATCCTGGAGAACTACTGTCAGGTCGTCGAGCCGAAGGACGAGAAGACCGGCAGGAAGAAGCGGGAGCAGATCTTCCCCCGCTACCATCAGCTAGACGTGGTGCGCAGGCTCCTCGCAGATGCGGCGGGTCACGGGGTTGGTAGGCGCTACCTGATCCAGCACTCGGCCGGCAGCGGCAAGTCCAACTCCATCGCCTGGCTCGCCCACCAGTTGATCGGCCTGCGACGCGCCGGCAGGGAGGTCTTCGACTCCATCATCGTGGTCACCGACCGGCGCATCCTCGACCAGCAGATCAGGGACACCATCAAGCAGTTCGCCCAGGTCGGCTCGACCGTCGGTCACGCCGATAGCTCGGGCGACCTGCGCAGGTTCATCGAGGGCGGCAAGAAGATCGTGATCTCAACGGTGCAGAAGTTCCCCTTCATTCTCCAGGAGATCGGGGACGAACACCGAGGCAGGAACTTCGCCATCATCATCGACGAGGCCCACTCCAGCCAGGGCGGCAAGAGTTCCGCCAAGATGGCTATGGTCCTCTCCGAGGCGGGGGCGGCGGAGGACGACGAGACCATCGAGGACGTGATCAACCGGATCATGGAGAGCCGGAAGATGCTCCCCAACGCGTCCTACTTCGCCTTCACCGCCACTCCCAAGAACAAGACGCTGGAGATCTTCGGGGAGGCGTGCCCCGAGGGCGGCAAGGTGCGCCATCGCCCCTTCCACTGCTACACCATGAAGCAGGCTATCCAGGAGGGCTTCATCCTGGACGTGCTCGCCTACTACACGCCGGTCAACTCCTACTACAGGCTGGTTAAGACGGTTCCAGGCGATCCCGAGTTCGACGTGAAGAGGGCACGCAAGAAGCTGCGGCGCTACGTGGAGAGCCACGACTACGCGATCCGCCTCAAGGCCGAGATCATGGTGGACCACTTTAGCGAGCAGGTGATCG
>JAJYKO010000457.1 GCA_021788565.1 Chloroflexota bacterium | reverse complement strand
AGATGATCGGCAGGCACAGGATCGCATAGAAGGGCAGCCCATCCGACTCGGCCCCAGCGGCGAGGGCCAGGAGCGTCACCTGGCTCGCCGTGTCGAAGCCGAGCCCGAAGAGGAAGCCCACCGGGAACATCTGCCAGCTGCTGCTGACGGTCCGCGAGATGCGCCCGAAGAAGCGGCCCATGAGCCCCCGAGCGATGAGCTGCGCCTCGAGCTTCTCTTCGCTGTACTCTCCTCGGCGCATCTGCCGCAGCACCCTGAGGACGTCGACCAGGATCACGATATTGAGCGCGGCGATGAGGTACAGGAAGATGGCTGAGGAGCCGGTACCGAGGAGCCCCCCGAGATCCCTCAAGGTCGAGTTGTCGCCGATCAATTGGCCTGCCACCTGCTGGGCAATGGCGATTGCCAGGGCGAGGCCCAGCACCGTCGTGGAGTGACCCAGAGAAAAGAAGAAGCCAACACCAAGCGGTTGTTTGCCCTCGGCTATCAGTTTGCGGGTGGTGTTGTCGATGGCGGATATGTGGTCGGCATCGAAGGCGTGGCGTAGCCCAAGTAGGTAGGCGGTGAAGCCGACCCCGATCCCCAGCACCGAGGGGTACTTCGGCGCGACGAAGAGCACCAGCGTGCCCCAGCCCAGGACGTGCAAGAGCCCCACGACCGCGAAGAATGCGCTGAGCCGACGGACTTCCGCCTTGGCGAAGGGATCTTTATCATGTCTTTGCTGAGCTACCCTAGACATATCGTACACTCCTCGGTCCTTGGTGATCAGACATCGTCGCTCAGGCGAGCTGGTGCCGGCAGTAGCGACCGACACGCGCAGTTCACCTGCAGGATCGACTGGGAAAGAGCGTGAGGTCCGTGCTCTGGGACGAGGGGAGCGGAGGAGAATGAACTCCTACAAACAGAAACCCCCTGCCCGCGGGAGGACAAGGGGGATTCGTTCACTGCCAATGCCTACTCCCCTCTCTCGGAGGCGTACGTAACCCGACAATGGCAGGCGTCCTGACTTATCGGCCGTGGTCTACAGCCGCATCACAGTTGCGGGACAGTGCCGGCTTCTCACCGGCTTCGCTCATGGCCCCTCGCGGGGCACCATTGCCGCTTCCTATTCGATCTGGCGCCATACTAGCCCGCTCTCGTTTCTTAGTCAAGCCAATAGATGGCACAGCGAGCCACGTGGCGGGTGGGGAAGAGGATCGGCGCGGTAACCTTTTGTGTGAGGCAAGATGCAAGGGGTGGGAGCTCTCTGCGCTCCCACCCCTTGTCAGAGCTGCCGCTACCCCGCTAGTAGCCCTGCATCTGGATGAAGTTCCCGTGCCAGGTGTGGTACCAGACCTGGCCGGTGTAGGCGTTGACCGAGAGCATCCCCGTGATCTTGCCATCCTTCTCACTGTGGAGGGTGTAGTAGCCGTAGAAGGTGTCGATGTCCCCCGTGGTGCTCCCCGACATGTTGGCATCCAGCCACTTCTGGGCGAGGGATTTCGCCTGGTCGGCCGTCACCTGGCCCTGCCCGCTCGGTGCGCCTCCCCAATACCCGCCCATCATGCGGGACATGGGGCTGTACTTGCTGTTCCACATCATGTTGGGCCCGTACTCGGGGAAGACGGCCCCCGTGACCTTGTTCACCAGGAGCTCCATCGCTCCCTTGCCGGTGTCCTTCTCGCTGGCGATGGCGTAGAAGTTGTCCTGGAACTCCATCACCTCGCTGATCTTCAGGTTGGGATCGCCGTATGATGCCAGGTAGCCATCCACAGCCTGCTTGGCCTGGGCTATGGTGAGGGGAGTGCCGCTGGGGGAGGCGCTGCTTCCCGACCAGCCTCCCATCATCCCCCCGCCGAAGCCTCCCATCATCCCACCAGGCCCCCATCCAGAACCGCCCGGTCCTCCCACCTGCGCCATGACCGTGCCGAAGGTCCCAATAAGCAGCGCCGCCGCCAGCAGTATGCCACCTACAATTCCCAGGGTTCGTGTCCTCATTGTGGTCCTCCTATCCTTCTTGGCTTTCTATCACTCGTCTCTCGGTCAGGCCAGGTCATCCTTGGCCTGCCGGTATTCGGCATCGGTGATCTCGCCGCTGGCGTAGCGGCGCCTCAGGGTCTCCAACGCCGTATCCTGTATGGGTGCCTGTTGGCTCGGTAGGAGGCGTGGCACCGCCCAAACCACCAGGACAACCAACCCGACCAGGAACAGCAGACTCACGATCATGCCGAACCCGCCGAACCCGAACATACCGCCGTAACCACCGTATCCCATCATTCTCATTACCTCCATGGGGTTAGTCCTCATTCGTTCTGATAAGAGTATGGAGGGCGAGAGTGAAGAACTTGTGCTGTGGGTGTGAAGATTCGATGAATTTTCCGGGGGCATCCGAGCGGGGAACCGCCCGCGTGGGGTCAGACGTGAGAGGCAGCTGGCTTGGGGTGCTTCGTCGTTACCACGAATAGGGTTGGGATCAGGGACTCACGCTTGCGGCAGGGCAGACCGCTGGGCCCGAATTCGTCACGAGTCTCTGGGGTCGGGATTCCCTTCGGTAGGAGCCGGGCCGTTCTGCGGTGACGGCCCCGTCACCGAGAAGCTGAGGCTCCAGCCGGCTCCTTCGGCCAAAGCCTCAGCTCCACCGATCGGAATCAGTGTAACTCAAGGATCGGGATATGTCACGCTCTCTAGCAGCAGCACCCGCCCCCGTGCTTGCTGCCGTGCGTGCCCTCTGTCATCTTCTCGAAGCCGCCCAGGTACATGGTGGGGTTCGCGTCAAAGGCTTTCTTGCATCTGGGAGCGCAGAAGTAGTAGGTAGTACCGTCGTAAATAGAAGTTGCCGCTGCGGTCTCCGGGTTCACATCCATGCCGCACACAGGGTCTTTTGTCGTAGTCATCTCCGACATAGACCCTGGGTGCTGCATCTGCGTGCCGTTTTCGGCCTGCATCCCTGACATCCGCATCGACGCTGATTGCATCTGACGCGCCCCTGCGCCCACCTTCATCAGATCCTCTTTGTCGTCTCCTCCAAAGAGCCAACTCAACAAACCCATTGTGCAATCTCCTCTCTAATAACGTTCCTACTTCTCGGAGCCGTTTGCTAGAGCCTTCTCGACGCCAACTGGCGATCACGCTCGACCCGGTAGGGATAGCTCGAACGTAGCGGATCTTTCTGAGGATATGCTGAGGGTAGCGTGTGAGCAGGCTTAGGGTCTGAGATCCTCTTCGAGCTGCCGTTCGTACCTGGCCAGTTCCTCCTCTGACATGCCGGAGAGGTCGGACGGCTCTGTCGACGCAATGACTGAACGACGTGACCTCCTACCGTAAGCAGCACGCACCGACACGCCGAAACCCACGATGAGGCCGAGAACCGGGAGCACCCAGAGGCCCAGATTGAAGCCGCTTCTGGGCGTGTCGCGTAGGATCCCCTCGCCATATCGGTCGACAAAGTACTGCAGGATCTCCTCGCGCGACTCCCCTTGCTCCAGTTTCTTTTGGATCAAAGAGCGCATCTCCTGGGCGAGAGTGGCCGTCGACTCTGCCACCGACTCGCCCTTGCAGACCGGACAGTTCAGGTCACTAGCGATCTCGTGAGCCTCTGCGTCGGTGGGTGTCTGCGCCGCTGCCACCGAGGCGAAGCCGAGAACCAACATGAGCCCGAGCACGATCGCGACGATAGTTGTCCAACGTCCTCCGACGCTCATCGTCGTGCCTCCTCGATGAAGGCTGTGATCTGTTCGTCGGTGAGTGCACCGGTCCACCGTCTCACTAATCTGCCTTCTCGATCGATGAACCACGTCTCGGGAACTCCTGTCAGTCCGTAATCGATGGCGATCTCCCCATTCGGGTCCGGGCCGTTTGAGTAGGTGATGCCGAATTCCTTAATGAAAGAGAGAGCGTCCTTCTCGGTGTCCCAGACGTCCACCCCCACAAAGACAACCCCCTTGTCCTTGTAGGCTTGCCAGGCTCTCTCAAGAACAGGGGCCTCCTCTCGGCATGGAGGGCACCACGAAGCCCAGAAATTCACTACGACTACCTTGCCGCGCTGATCCGACAGTCTGAAACCGTCACCGGAGAAGAGCTTTATGGAGAAATCAGACGCCTGCTTGCCCGAGCGGAGAGCTATCGGCTCACTGGGGCTGGCAGGAGCGGCCGAGCTAAGACGGACCAGGCCGTAGCCCAGGAGGGCCATCAACACCACTACTCCGAGAAACACGCCAATGGTCGATCTCCTCATCTATCACCTCACGGGGTACAACAGCGTGTAATAGATCTTCTGGGCCAGAATGCTGAAGTAGAAGAAGCGATCGGTCAGGAAGAGGACGCCTACTCCCACCAGGAGACCGCCACTCACCGTCTGGATGGCCCGGTAATGACGTTTAACCCATCCGAGGGCCCCCATCGCCCGGCTGAAGGCTAGCCCCGTCACAAGGAAAGGCACTCCCAGTCCGAGGGAGTAGGCAAAGAGCAGCATGGCACCCTGTGTAGCCGTGTCCGCCCCCCCGGCGTAGAAGAGGATCGAGGCCAGGACTGGGCCCACGCATGGTGTCCAACCGAAGCCGAAGGCCATGCCCAGCAGAACCGTGCCGCCCTGCCCGAAGGAACCTCCAACGAGGTGAAAACGCCTCTCCTGATAGAGCGCGGGCAGCCGTGCGACCCCCATCACGAAGAGGCCCATCAGGACCATCACGCCTCCCGCCGCCCGGTTCAGCTCGCGGCGGTAGTCCTCGAGCAGGCCGCCGAGAAGGGAGGCCGAGGCGCCAAGGGCCACGAAGACCAGCGAGAACCCCAGTACGAAGAGGAGGCAGGAGAGCAGGAGATGCCGGGTCTGGCGTGGCCGTGGCTGGGACAGGCCCTGCACCGAGACACCCGAGACGTAGGAGAGGTAGCCTGGCACCAGTGGAGCAACGCACGGCGAGAGAAAGGAGACCAGGCCGGCACCAAAGGCCACGAGCCACCCGATCTGCGGGACCAGTTCGCTCAATCGGGCCACCTCGTGCAGACAGAGAGTTGACTATCCAGAAACCCTCCTGTCGGGAGTCGGGCCACCTCCTCCCCCCAGGTTCTCCCCCAATCATCAGGTGGAGCCTGCACGACACCATTCGCCGGTGCCTCCTGAGGGGAGGGAGTGGATCCTCCCTCACATCTTGGACCCCAGTTTAACACCGATGGAGCCGACTCAGCTGCTGTCTCTCAGCGCATTCTAAGGAGCGCCCAAGGGTGATCACCCTTCGTCGATAGACTCATGCCCCCTCACTCTCTTGCCGTACCACCGGGCCGCCTTGAAGCGGCGCAGCCTCAAGGAGTTGCTGACCACGGACACCGAGGAGGTGGCCATGGCCACGCCTGCGAAGATCGGGTTCAGCAGTATCCCGAAGAAGGGGTACCACACCCCCGCGGCCAGCGGGATCAGCGCGACGTTGTAGAAGAACGCCCAGAACAGGTTCTGCTTGATGGTACGCATGGTTTGCTTGGAAAGACGAATGGCTGTC
>JAJYKO010000456.1 GCA_021788565.1 Chloroflexota bacterium | reverse complement strand
GCTCTGGTTTCCAGGCTCACCCCCATGCTGGCGCGATCGACCTTGACCAGGATGTCGTCCGGCAGGTATGCGATGCCATCCAGGTACATCATCCGATCATCCAGACCCGGGAGCTTTGCCCAACGAAAGGGATCGGTATGGGCGGTGGGGAGATCCGAGGCCCCCAGGACGACCGAGGCAGGATCCTTCCAGTGGCAGAACAGCCGCGAGTAGAACGGCTCGGCGCTATCGTTCGCCAGGAGGTCAGACATCCGGCGCAACGCGCTCCCGATGGGGTCGCTGTTCACATATTGCCTGGGTTGTGAAGACAGCCGCCGAAGCGCAACTTCCAGTGGACGAGCTGGGAAGGCGGCAAGTGCTCCGGCGAGAATCCGGCGATTGGCCGCTCCCATCCACTCGATCTTTCCCCACAGGCTTCGGGCTCTGAAGTACCGCGAATAGCCAAAGAAGAGTTCGTCTCCTCCGTCGCCCGAGAGACTGACGGTTACGTGTCGCCTGGCCATTTCGGACACCAGGAACGTAGGGATCTGGGAAGAGTCGGAGAAAGGCTCATCGAAAAGATCGGACAGGCGCGGAATTACGTCGAGCGCCTGCTGCGGGGTCACGTAGAGTTCCGTGTGGTCCGTCCCGAGGTGCTGCGCAACGGCCCTGGCGTCTTCCGCCTCGTTATGGCTTGCTTCCCAGAACCCAATAGTGAAGGTCTTAACAGGTCGCTCGCTCTGGGCCTGCATGAGGGCAACTATCACCGACGAGTCTATGCCACCAGAGAGAAAGGCCCCCAGCGGCACATCTGCCACCATTCTGGATCGGATGGCGTCTCGCAGCAGAACCTCCAGCTCCTTCGTGGCGTCCTCCATGGAACCGGTAAAGGGTTCGGCCACGCCCCTCTCGGCCACGTCCCTGAGGGACCAGTAGGGTACCGGACCGTGGACGGCGCCTGACCTGGATCCGTGCACCTTCAGTATGCTGCCCGGCGGAAGCTTGGAGACGCCCTGGTAGATGGAATAGGGCGTTGGAATGTAGTTGTGGCGCAGGAGAAGGGCCAATGCGCCCCTATCGATCTCCGGCCTGAGGGCGGGGTGGGCTCGCAGAGCCTTGAGCTCGGATCCGAACAGGAAGACGTCGCCCATCCAACCGTAGTAGAGCGGCTTCTTGCCCAGGCGGTCTCGAACTAGATAGAGGAGGCGCTCCTTTCTATCCCATAGGGCAAAAGCGAACATCCCATCGAAATTCTCGACGGCGGCCTCGACCCCCCATCTGCTGATCGCTGCCAGCATCACCTCCGTGTCAGAGTGTCCCCTCCAGTGGCTTGCGGGTTCGCCGAGCTCGGCCTCCAACTCCCTTCGAAGATCGAGATAGTTGTAGATCTCGCCGTTGAAGCTGATGACATAACGGTCATCGGCGGAGTGCATCGGCTGATGACCCTCCGGGGAGAGATCGACGATTGAGAGCCGCCGGTGCCCCAGGGCGATGCCGATGCTGGCATCCACCCAGACGCCGGCGTCGTCGGGACCGCGGTGGCGAAGCGTGTCGGCCATGGCCGTAGCCGTTGCCGCCATTTCGTCGCTGTTTGAACGCCGGGAGGCATCGAGGAAGCCAGCGATTCCGCACATCAGGCAGCGAGCTCCATGTACAGCCGCTCGTATCTATCTACGATGGCAGGAAGGCTGAAGTTCTGTTCCACACGGGCGCGGGCCGCGAGGCCAAGGCGTTGTCTGTCGATCGAGCTCGTGGTCAGCACTCCTGCGCAGGCATCGGCAAGGACCAGGGGAGCTCGCGGTGGCACCACCTTGCCGGTATCGCCCACGATCCAGGCAGAATCGCCTACGTCCGTCACCACGCACGGAACGCCGCAGGCCATTGCCTCGCCCAGCACGTTGGGGAACCCTTCACCGACCGAGGATGACACCAGGACGTCCAGGGCGGCCATGAGGCGCGGGATGTCCGCGCGCAGCCCCAGCAGGTGCCAGCGATCGCGAGCCCCAGTAGAGGCAATCCACCCTGCTAGCTCGGGGTTGTCCCTCGTCACCCCTTGACCGCACAGCAGGTAGTGGACATTGGACAGGAGCGCGCTGAGGTGGCCCGCGGCCGCGACGAAGCCCTGATGATCCTTTTCCGGATGGAAGCGGCCGATCAGCCCGACGAGCGGCGTTTCCTCTGGAATGCCCAGTTCGGCGCGCACCGAGGCTCGCGCCGAAGGATCTGGGCGGAAGGTGTCCAGGTCGAACCCATTCGGAATGACTGTCATCTTGTTCTCCGAGTATCCAATCGTCACGTGTGAGCGCTTCGAAGCCTCGGAGCAGCTAACGATTCGTGACGGTAGCCATCGGGACATCACGGCACATGCCCTTGCCATCCGAATGGTGCCCGCCTTGTTGCTCCTGGGATCGAGGTTGGTGTGCCGAACGTTCCACAATGTCGGGATGCCCCCTGCCAACCGGGCCGCAAGACCCCCGAGCAGGTCGGCGTGATACATCCACGTTTGCAGTAGTCGGGGCCGATCCTGCCGGAGCCATCTGGTCAGCCGCAACACCGCCAGAGGGTCGGGCAATCCGGCTCTCATCCCGAGCCCTCGGACCGGGATACCCAGCTTCTCGATCTCCTTTCCGACGCCGCCGACGTCCGTGAGGGAAATCACCTGGACGTCGAAGCGCGATGAGTCATGGCGCGCCAGCATCTTCTGGAGCATCCTCTCGGCACCGCCGACATCGAGGTCGGTAATCAGATGCGTCAGCTTGATCATGGCAACCTTGTGAGTGCCTCGACGGTTCTCCGCGCCAGGATATCACGCCCAAACTCGTCGACGATGCGAGCCCGAGTCTTTTCGCCCAGAGAAGCGCGTTGACTCTCTGGAAGGTCGAGCAGCGCCTTCCACGCATCTACGAGCTGAGAAGGATCGCCCGGCACCACGACGAGCCCTGCTTCTCCCACGACCTTTCGGGAATCGCCCACGTCTGTCACCGCGCACGGAACGCCGCAGGCCATCGCCTCGCCGACGACGTTGGGGAAGCCCTCGCCGAAAGAGGAAGATGAGGTGAGAATGTCGAGGGCATTATACACGGAGGCCATATCCGAGCGGGCCCCGATCCAGAGCAACCGCTCCTTTAGTCCCAGTGCTTCTCCCAGCGCGCGAAGCTCTTGCCCGAATGCAGACGGACCATCGCCCACGCAGACGAAGCGGACGCTCGGCCTGTCTCTAGATAAGATCGCTGCCGCTTTGAGAAAGGTGACGTGATCCTTCCGAGGGTCCAGTCTTCCCACGAGTCCTATCACCGACTCGCTCTCAGCGATGCTCCATTGGGCGCGTAGCATCTTTCCCGCTCCCGGATTGGGGTGAAAGCGTTCGGTGTCGATCCCATTGGGCACGACGATAGTCTTCCTGGCGGGGAATCCTTGCGATACGTAAAACTCCTTGCCGGCTTCCGAGTTGGCGATTATCAGGTCGGGAAATCGGGAGAGGAGCCGCTCCAGGACAAAGGTGAGGCGCGTGAGCCAATCGTACCGCTTCAGGTCTTTGTAGGACGCCCGCACTCCCCATACCACTCGGGTCTTCTTAAGGAAGGGCTTCGTAACGACGCAAAGGAGATTGGGGATCCCCAGGTAGCCGTGTAGCACGTCAGGCTGCAGACTGCGAACTGCCTTTATGAGCCTCACGAAGAAGGGAATCACATCCCAGCGGCCACCCTTGTTTAGACTGAGCAACCGGATATCAGGAATAGCTGCCATTTCTGGGCTCAACTGTCCTCCGCCATAGAACGTCAACACTGTGACTGAGCAAACGGATTTGTCCAACTCTTTCACCAACTCGATCACCTGGCGCTGCGCACCCCCGACGTTGAGTTGGCGAATGAGGAAACAGATGCGAATCACAGTTCCTCACCGGGCGATCGGTGTCGCAAGCCTCTTCGTCCACGCAGGGCCCAGAGATACGCAGAAGCGAAGAAGGTGTCATACCAGCCTCGTTGCCGCCGTCCGTAGGACGCGACAGCCTCGTGGATGCTTGTGATGGCAGGCCCGTAATCCTGGACGTGCTTACGGAAAGCGTCGAGATTTCCCTGGCTCCAGGGGTTGTGGTGGAAACAAACAGTCCAAACACCAATAGGGAGGGGCCGAAAACGCCAGAGCTGCTGCGGGATCCAGATGGTGCCGTGGGAGTCCAAATGAGGGAAGAGCGAGAAACCGTCGCTCACTAGCCTCACAGAAAGGGAGCTCAAGATTTCGATGGTTTCTTCGTCGAAGGAGTGGGCAGGGGCGACCCAGATCTGGGACTCTACGCCCTCGCCTCTGAAGATCTCCACGGCTCTCTTCAGCTTCCTCTCTTGATCCTCGAACGGGAGACCCGCAAACTCGCTTCGGCCGTTCAACCCTATAGTTCCGGCCTTGCGAGACACGTAGACGTGCTGATACCCGTGAAGCCCGATGGTCCATCCGCGGGACTGCCACTCCCTCACTCGATCCCAGAAATGTGGGTTGGCGGCTTCGTAGTGTAGCGCTGGGTCCAGGTTATCCGGCACGACCGCCAGGAGCGGCTTCAGCCGCTCGGCGATGAGGACCTCTTCAATGGCGTTCCACACTGCCCAGTTCATTGTCGGGCACAGGTCGTCGAAGCGGATCAGGTAGCTAGCTCTCACCAGTAACCTACTTACGAATTTTGCCAGCAGTTACGTTCTTCAGCAGGTCTTCCCAACGGGCCACCACGACCTGAGCCCCAAATCGGCTTGCGCCCTCTGTCGCACAAGCTGCCAGCCGAGTCCGCTCGGCATCGTCCGCCATCAGTCGGGTCATTGTCTGCGTTAGCGAGTCCACGTCCTCAGGCGGCACAAGTACTCCGTCGACGCCATCGCGGATGATCTCGGCAGGTCCGCTAGGACAATCGAAGCTGACCACTGGGAGACCACAGGCCAGCGCCTCGCACAAAACATTGCCAAAGCCCTCGAACCGGGAAGACAAGACGAAGAGATCGGCTTGTCTGAGGATTGGGAAGGGAACGTCGACCTGCCCAGGCAAGAAAACTCTGTTCGTCAGCCCTTTTCTGGCTACCAGCTCTTCAAGGGTTCTCCTCTCGGGACCTTCACCGAGGATGGTGAGGTCGACATTCGGGAAGCCGTCCCTCAGGGCGGAAAAGGCTTCGATGAGCAGGTCGAAGCCTTTCTGACCAACCAGCCTGCCCATGGAGATAATGTGCTTTCTGCCGTGATTCAGGTGGAAGGCCGGCTTCGTCTCTGCCAATTGGGCGACATCTGCCAAAGGATTCGGGATAACGTGCCGCTTGAACGCCGGCAACCAACTGAAGAAACCGTCCACTCCGTGGCTCGCGCTGACGAGGGCAGCTAGCCGAGGGTAAGCCATCTTTCGCTGTAATTCCCACATCCGGCCCTCGCGGCCCATCCTAGGATCCAGCTGTTCGGAGGCGATGACTGGAATCGGCAGGCCGAGGCATGCCTCAATGGACAGGACGCTGGTCCGGCTCATGAAACCGATAACG
>JAJYKO010000455.1:3619-5486 GCA_021788565.1 Chloroflexota bacterium | reverse complement strand
CGCTGATGGCCAGTCACCGTAGCTGTCCATGTGGAGCTTGTCTTGCTCGGCCTCCACCTCCTTGCCGTTCACCATCCGCTTCACCTTGCGGGTGAGGAACTGAGAGCCGGTGGCGCTGCCCCCCTTGTCGGACTTGGTGAGCTCGGTGTCGACGACCCCGCCTGGGACGTCGAAGTTACCGGTGATTACGTTGAGGACGGTGCCGATTATTGAAGCCAGATAGCCGTTGTAGTGGTGGCCTATGCCGTTCATGCCCCAGATCAGGGCCGCGGGCTTGGTGATGCCAAAGGCGTGGGCGAGCTCGGCGATTTTGTCAGCGGAGATGTCCGTCCTCTGGGCGGCCCACTCCAGGCTGAAGTACGCGAGGTTGTTGATGGGATCCTTCTTGTCCCACCACGACTTGAAGGCGGCCAGGAAGTCGTCCCATCCGTCGCTGTAATCCTTGAAAGACCAGTCGATGTAGCGCTGGAACGGGTCGTTCTGATTGTCTTTCTCCAGTAGGTAGCGGAGCATGGTCGCGAAAAGATCGGCGTCGGTGCCGGGCCGGATGGGGATCCACTGGTCGGCCTTGGAGGCGGTGTTGGAGAGCGCGGGGTCGATGACCACGATCTTAGCCCCGGCCAGCTTCGCCTCCACCGTACCCCTGGATTCGTAGGGAATGCGGGTGGCTGTGAAGGGGTTCCACCCGGCGTAGATGATCATACGGGTCTTGTAGCTGTAGTCGTTCTTCAGGGTCCCGTCGGGCTGACGGAGTAGCAGGGGGCGCATGATATCGGGCTCAATCCGCTTGCCTCCCAGCATCACCTTCGGCCCGTGACGCCTCGGGGTGTCACAGATCGCCCCGTGCTCGGTGCAGTGGGGGGTCCCGTAGGCGAAGAACAGCCGCCAGTAGGGGTCACGGTCGGTGACGTCTCCGGCATCCATGATCACCGACTCGGGTCCGTACTTCTTCTTGATGGCGGTGAGCTTGTCGGCGACGAACGCGATGGCCTCGTCCCAGCTCACGCGCTTGAACTTGCCCTCGCCTCGCTCACCGACTCGGAGCATGGGGTACTTGATCCGGTTGGGGTTGTAAACCATCTGGAGGCCGGCAGCCCCCTTGGCGCAGACCGCGCCGGCGTTCATGGGGCAGTAGGGATTGCCGTAGATGGCGGAGGCCACGCCGTTCTCCACCCTCACGGCCAGGCCGCACTCGGCGGGGCACATCACGTCGGCGGTGTACTTGACCTGGGGTGCCGCGGCGGCGAGACGCGCTGCCTCGGCCTTGTCCAGGGTGCGGAAAGCCACGGCTCCGGAGGATGCCCCCGCTAGGGCCCCGGCGGTGAGACCGCCGATTTTCAGGAAGTCTCTTCGAGTAATCTCTTTTGCGCTCATCCTCTGCCTCCCTACACCAGGTAGTAGACGTTTGGTTTGGTGCCCAGCTCTTCCTTCAGGCGGGTGGCGTTGGACTTGGACAGCAACTCTGCCACCAGGGAAGAGGGGTCACTCTGGTCGCCGAAGTAGGTGGCCCGCCCGAAGCAGGAGAGGACGCAGGCTGGGAGCTCGCCCGCCTCGACGCGGTGGATGCAGAAGTGACATTTCCGGGCGTTACCGATCGGCGACGCATCCTTGGTTCGGAGCCGGGCTTGCTTGTACTCGGGCGAGGGAATGGTCTCGTATGGCTGCTGCCCACCGCCCGACAGGTCGCTGTAGAAGAAGCCGCTGTCGAAGGAGCGGGCCGAATACGGACAGGCGGTGATGCAGTAGCGGCAGCCGATGCACTGGTCGTAGTTGATCGCAACTATGCCATCGGGACGCCTGAAGGTAGCGTTAACGGGGCATACGGGCACGCAGGGTGGGTTCTCGCACTGCATGCAAGGGTGCGGGA
>JAJYKO010000455.1:0-3609 GCA_021788565.1 Chloroflexota bacterium | reverse complement strand
GTGCGGGACAAAACTGCGAGAAACGTTGGGGAAGGTGCCGGTGGTCTCCGTGATGACGGGCCGGTAGGCGATGCCCGGTGGCAGCTTGTTCTCCGTGACGCAGGCTATGGTGCAGCCCTGGCAGCCGATGCACTTGCGCTGGTCGATTACCATCGCCCAACTACGCTGCTCTATGGGCTTCGCGAGGGCCCTCTTCAGGTCCTGCATCATCCGAACCACCGGGTCCTCACCCGCGGCGGGCGCGGGTACCGAGGGGATCTCGGCCAGGCCTTCCGCGGGCTTCGCCTGCAGAGATGGGGCGGCGCTTGCCACCTCGCCGACCACTACCGGCGCGACCAATCCAGCGATGACCGTGCCGGCGAACTTCAGCAGGAAGTCCCGCCGGGATCCTTCGCTCTGGCCTTCATCGGCCGGTGTGGTCCGCTTGCTTTCCGTTGCCATGCGAACCTCCTTGTGGAATCTCTAAACGCGTTGAGGGCACGGGGATAGGCAGTAGACACGTGGAAAGGGTAGGGGAAGGTGTCTCAGAGGGTAACTAGGAAAACTCCCAGGTAGGGGCCAGGGAATTTCCCTACTTTCTGCTACGAGATCAGCCCCCGCCTGACCGCGTAGCGGGTGAGGTCCGCCCGAGATGAAAGCCCGAGCTTCCGTAGGAGGTTTGTGCGGTGGAAGTCCACGGTCTTGGCGCTGATGAAGAGGGTTTCGCCGATCTGCTTGTGGGTCTTCCCCTGAGCGAGCAACAGCAGAACCTCCCGCTCCCTGTCGGACAGGGTCTCGTAAGGATCCTGGGCGCTGCTGCCGCGGCGCACCTCCTCGGCGATCAGTCCGGCCACCGAGGGATCCAGAAAGGTGCCGCCGGCGTGAACAGTGCGGACGGCATTCAGCAGCTCGTCGCCCTCCGAGCGCTTCAGGACATAGCCAGAGGCCCCCACCTTCAAGGCCGGAAGCACGTACTCCTTGTTCTCGTGCTGGGTGAGGATCAGGATGCGGGTGTTCGGGCTGATCTCCTTGATCTGCCGGGTGGCCGCGAGCCCGTCCATCCCGGGCATTCCCAGGTCCATCAGCACGACGTCCGGCAGCAGCGCCCGCACGGCGGCTATGGCCTGGGCGCCGTCCGAGGCATCGCCCACCACCTGGAAGTCCGGCTGCAGTTCCAGAAGAGCCCGGATGCCCGCCCTGAGTACCGCGTGGTCGTCGGCCAGCAGTATTCGGATCTTGCTCATGCTTCTGCCTCTCCCTCGATCACGGGGATTTGCACCTGCACCGTCGTGCCTTCCCCCGGGGTGGAGTCGGCAGAGAACGACCCGCCCAGAAGCTCGACCCGCTCTCGCATACCGAGCAGCCCAAGGCCTCGACCGCTCTCGTCCCGGTGGGCAAACATGGTACGCGGGTCGAACCCCTGCCCATCGTCCCGGACGCACAGAGTAATGGAACGTGTTGAAAAGTCCAAGCCGAGCCAGACGTGATGAGCCTCGGCGTGACGAAGGACGTTGGATAACGCCTCCTGTCCGATGCGGAAGAGAGCAGTCTCCACCTCTGGCTCCAGACGCCGCTCGTCGCCAGTGATCTCCCAATCGACTCTGATGCCGGCCGCTTCCAAGCGGCTCTCAGCGAGCCACCTCAAGGCAGGGATCAGCCCCAGGTCGTCGAGAACACTGGGCCTGAGGTCGTAGATGATGCCTTGTAGCTCCCGCACGTTGTCACTGGCGGCGGCCTTCAGTCGGGCTAATACATCCCTCGCCTTCACGGGGTCGCTCTCCAGGGCGGTTTCAGCTGCCTTGAGGCCAAAGACCATCGCGTTCATCGCCTGACCGGTCTCGTCGTGAAGCTCCCGGGCGATCCGACGCCGCTCGTCCTCCTGAACGTGGATGGCACGGGCGAGCAGCTCGGCTCGCAGGTGTTCCTTGTCCTGCAGCTCCGACCAGAGGCGCTGCGTCTCCTCCTCCCGAACCTTGCGCTCGGTGATGTCCCGCGCAAACCAGGCCAGTGCTCGCTGTCCCTGGTAGATGACGAGGGTGCCGCCGGTCTCCACGACGGTGGACCTGCCATCCCGCGCCACCAGGATCAACTCATGAGGAGGGACGGGTTCGCCACCGCGAATGGCCTGCCAGGTGGCGGCGACTTGCTCCAGGCTGTCGGGATGGAGCACCTCCGCCGCGCTCACGCCGAGCAGCCGCTCCCGACTGTACCCCGTGAGCCGGCAGAACTCGTCGTTGACGAACAGGAAGGAGCCCTCGTCGATGCCTGAGTCGGCAATCAGGGCGATGCTCTCGCCCACCTCCGAAGCGGCACCAATCAGGGCGCGATACCCTGCCTCGGAAGCGCGCAGCCGGTCCATGCTTTCCTGAACTTCTCCCGCCATCTCGGTAAATGCGTTCGTCAGCTCGCCGATCTCGTCGTAGTTGCGTGCCGCCGGCACGCTCTCGAACTTACCCTGGCCCAAACGGCGGGCGTACCTCGCCAACTCGGTAAGCGGCCGAGCCACGAGCCGGCTGAACGCCACAGCGGCCAGGATACCGAATAAGACACCAAAGAAGGTGAGCCCTGTGAGAATCAGCGTGACCTGCTGCTGGGTTGCCAGGATCTCGTTCTCGCTGAAGCCGATATGAACCTCGGCGGCCAGCCCATCCAGAGGCCTCCACGCGAAGTCGCGCACGGGCCCGCTCTCCGTTGACAGCAACCGGACGCTTTCGTCCTGACCCGGGGGGATCCGGAGCTTGACGAGGAGATCCTGGGGAAGACCGCCGGAGAAGGTGTGAATGACCGGACCCTCGTCGGGTCCAAAAGCGTAGGCGTAGACCACGTCCGGGCTCGTCGCCTTGAGATTGGTGAGGATGTCCTGGACGGCCAGGACGTCCCCGTCGAGCAGAGGGTTTGCGATGCTCTCGCCCACGGTGTGGGTCAGGGCCTGCCCCTTGGTGAGGAGCTGGTCCCGAAGGGCCTGGGCGAGCACCGTGTTGAGGGCGAGGATGGTGAGGAGTCCCGCCACCACCACGATCGTGGAGGTGTTCAGCGCGATCTGGCCGCTGAGACTGCGAGCTCGCAGCCTCAGCGGGAAAGCAAGCCGAGGGACGATGCCCATTGCCGTAGCACCTCGTAATCCTCGTCCTGTGCCGGGGCGAACCCCCGGGGCATTTCGGAACGGTCCCAGTGGTAGAGAACCGATGCATCACGGCCGGTGGGATCGAAAGTCAGCAGCGCCTTTCGCACCAGTTCCGCGACGTCCTCAGGTACGGTTGCGGAGACCATGACCCCGCTGCTGGGATACGGGGAAGACTGCGCGACGATCCGCACAAGGCCACGGCTTTGCAGGGCAAGAGCCAGGGTATCCTGCATACCTCCGGCATCATCACGTCCGTTCACGACGGCGCTGGCCGTGGCGGCGTGAGAGTTGGTGTACTCGTAGCCCCGCAGATCGGACAGGTTGATCTCCTCCCCCGCCAGCATCATTCGCGGGATCAGGTTCCCCTGGGTGGAATTCGGGGCCCCGAAAGCGAAGGAGCGCCCGCGGAGATCCGAGAGTCCGCGGATAACGCTGTCCGGACGGGTGATGATGGCTGCCCGATAGGTCGGCTCTCCCTCGGCATTGAGCCCTCTCACCAGGGCCCT
>JAJYKO010000454.1 GCA_021788565.1 Chloroflexota bacterium | reverse complement strand
GCCTCTCCGTCGTCGGTCACCAGGTAGGGTTGATCCACGTCAACGTCAATGTACAGCTTCATCGTTCACCTCCATACTGGATCTCCCGATGATCTGCCCGACGCAAACTCGTGGGCGGAAGCGCCTTCGACTGGCAGAGCCAGCGCCTCGGGTTCCCCACAAGACGATTATACCCCCGACATCCAGCGAACGGAACCCCTGTGTTGCCCGGCAATCGGACTCGTCGCACTTCACCAACGGCCCATCCCCACGGGCATAGTTCAGTGTCGGGGTTGCGGTGGATGGGGAGGGCGAAGCTCCGGCTGAGCCGCCTGTTTCGTACTGACGTGGCGGCTCGCGAGGCTCGCCCTCCCAGAGTATCGCCCCATTTGGGCGGTCTACCGGACCATGCCTCCCCACAACCAGCCTGGTGCGGGAGTTGCAGGTTCACCTGGCACCCGAAGTTCCATCCAAACGTGAGGAGAACCAAATGGAAACTGCACGCTCGCGCGACGGCACCTACATCACGTTTGACCGATACGGCCAGGGTCACGCCGTCATCCTGGTTGGCGGCGCACTCAGCGATCGCTCGGCGGGAGCCGCGCTGGCAGCACTCCTGGCGCCGCACTTCACCACGTTCGCCTACGATCGGCGGGGCCGAGGTGACAGTGGGAACACATCGCCGTATGCTGTCGAACGCGAGATAGAAGACGTCGACGCGCTGATCCACGAAGCGGGCGGATCGGCCTTCCTTTTCGGTCACTCCTCCGGCGCCGTTCTCGCCCTCGAGACCGCCCGCCTGCTTCCCACCAGGGTCACGAAGCTGGCGATGTATGAGCCGCCCTTCATCGTCGACCACAGCCGACCTCCCCTGTCGGAGCGTTACCACGCGCACCTTAACGACCTGCTAGCGTCAGGTCGCCGAGGAGACGCGGTGGAGTACTTCATGACGAATGCGGTGGGCGTGCCCCCGGAGATCGTCGCTCAGATGCGAAGTTCGCCCATGTGGCCTGCGCTCGAGCGGGCGGCGCACACGCTGCCATATGACGCTGCGATCATGGGAGACAACATGGCGGGCACCCCCCTGCCCGCGGAGAAGTGGGCCTCAGTTGCCATGCCCGTTCTGGTGACGGATGGTGGGGCAAGCCCGGAATGGGCTCGCAACGCCGTCCAGGCGATCGTGGACGTTCTCCCTAACGCGCAGCGTCGAACCCTGGAGGGCCAGACACACGCCGTGGACCCAAAGCTCCTCGCTCCCGTTCTGGAGGAGTTCTTCGATGGTCGCGTCATCGAGACCAAGAGAACAACGTAGCCGAACGGTAGCGGGCATGTCGCTAGAGGGCGACTGAAGGGAGGATGCTTGCCAGATGAGTACTGGAGGACTGTCTAAGACTCGACTCGACCGCATGCACGACGTGATGGCCGGCTACGTCGAGCGTGGCGAACTCCCAGGCATCGTCACGCTCGTGAGCCGTCATGGCGAGGTGCACGTCGACGCCATCGGCACGACGGCAATTGGCGCGAGCGCACCGATCCGGCGCGACACGATCTTCCGCATCTCCTCGATGACCAAGCCGATCACGGCGGCCGCGGCGATGGTCCTGATCGAGGAATGCAAGCTGCGGCTGGACGATCCTGTGGATCGGTTGCTGCCCGAGCTGGCAGATCGCAAGGTTCTGAAGCGGCTCGACGGTCCGCTCGAGGACACGGTGCCGGCGAATCGGCCCATCACCGTGCGCGACCTGCTGACCTTCCGAATGGGGTTCGGCCAGATGATAGTGGCTCCGGACGCATATCCAATCCTGAAGGCGGCGAACGAACTGCAGATCGGAATGGGCCCGCTGACCCCGTCGACCATACCTGCCCCTGACGAGTGGATCCGCCGTCTGGGCACGCTGCCGCTGATGCACCAGCCAGGTGAGAGGTGGATTTACAACACGGGATCCGACGTCCTCGGCGTCTTGTTAGCTCGTGCCGCCAACCAGCCGTTGGAGACGTTTCTACGTCAACGGATCTTCGAGCCGCTCGGCATGAAAGATACCGGCTTCAGCGTGGCTGCGACGAATGTGGACCGGCTGGCCACGAGCTACTGGACCAACCCCGCGAGCGGCGTCCTCGACGTCTTCGACCCTGCCGGGGGCGGCCAGTGGACCCGCCCTCCTGCGTTTCCATCGGGCGCTGCCGGGCTGGTATCGACGATCGACGATTACCTGGCCTTCGGCCAGATGATGCTCGACCATGGCAAGCACGGCGGCGAGCGGATCCTTTCCAGATCTTCGGTGGAGACCATGACCACCGACCATCTCACCGCTGCTCAGAAGGCGATATCGGGCCTGTTCCCGGATCAGTTCGACGCTCAGGGGTGGGGATTCGGTGTGGCGGTCGTCACCAGGCGTGACGACATCGCGCGATCCGTCGGAACCTTCGGCTGGGACGGGGGACTGGGTACTTCCTGGTACGCGGACCCGCGGGAGGAGCTAGTTGGCATCTTCATGACCCAACGAGCGTGGGGGTCTCCGAGCCCGGCCAACGCCCGTCTCGATTTCTGGACCCTCGCCTACGAGGCCATCGACGACTGAGCAAACGAAGAACTCCGGGGCCGCGCCACTTCACGTGGATAGACACGTATAGTTTCTCGCGTTCCAGCGCATCTCTCTGTTGAGTAGGCCCGAGAGTGAAACTATACTAGTGGCATGGGAAGAGGATCTGGCTCAGACAAGCGCAAGGCTGATTCACGGGCGAACAAGCAGATGCTGATGAGCCGCAGGTTCATCGAGCAGGCAATGGGAGAACTTCGAGTCGCCGAGATGATGATACAGCCAGGCGGCTACCACGCTGCTGTTCGCCAGGCTCACCTCGCGGTCGAGCTTGCGTTGAAAGCGATTCTCTGGCGGCATCAGGAGCATGGCGAGCGCGGACACAACGTCGTCACTCTTCTAAACAAGGTCGAGACATGGGGCCCAGCGGCCCCTGGGATCGTTCGGAATGGCGTGCGTGATATTCAGGCCACGGCGCAGATCACATCATATCCAGATGCCACCGACAACATACCGCTTCATGAGTTTAAGGAAGCCGACGCCCAGAAGTATGTTTCCGCTGCACGCGAGGTCTTGACTTGGATAGACGGAGTAATCGGACTCGATCCGAACCTGTGAGCGACCCCGTGTTGGTGCGCTTCGCAGAACTAATGCGTGACCAATACGGTGCCGATATCTACCTGTTCGGCTCACGGAGCCGAGGGAATCATCACGTAGAGAGTGACTACGACCTCGTGGCTGTGTCTCCAGCGTTTGCAGGGCAAAGACGCATGCTCCGAGCCCTCGACAGGTTCGACCTGTGGGAACAAGCTGGAGGGCGCCTGCTCAGCCTGGACCTGCACTGCTACACCCCTGAGGAGTTCGCGCAGGAACTGGATTCGCTGGGCTATCTCGGCGAAGCGGACGAGCGCGGAGAACTTCTGAAGGTATCTGTCGCGGCGAAAGACGCCGCCTAGAAACCTGGCGTGGGCCAGCAGGGCGTGACGCGAGCGAGCGCAATGTCATGCCCTGCCGGCCCACCCAGGGGAAATCTTGTAGGGGCCGGCGGCCCTGCCGGCCCGCCCCATCGCGTATGGACACGGACCGCGCCCACCCGTCTACCCCGTCCCCGCGATCCTCTCCAACGCAAACGGCGCGGCCCCCGAACACACCTCGTCCAAAGCGTAGGATGCAAGCACCTGCGCGACCGCCCTCTCGGCACTCGCCGCGTCGTGCGCATGCACCTCCGCCAGCACCTCGCCCCGGCCCACCTGCGCTCCCACCTTCGCGCACAGAACCACCCCCACATGAGGGTCTATTCGGTCGGCCTTGGTCTCCCGTCCGGCCCCCAGGATCAGGGCCGCGCGGGCTATCCCCATGGCATCCACCCGACAGACGCGACCGGACCGAGGCGCCCTCACCTGCTCCACCAGCGGCGCCTCGCCGAGCAGCCTCGGATCGTCCACCGCCCTCGGCTCCCCGCCCTGCGCGTCGATGAGCCTTCTCAGCCACTCGTGCCCCTCGCCCGATGCCAACGCTTTCGCTGCCCTAGCACGCCCCGCCTCCACGCTCTCCACGCTCCCAGTGAGAGCCAGCATCTCCCCAGCGAGGAAAGTCGCAAGCTCCACCAGATCGTCCGGGCCGTTGCCCTTCAGCGTCTCGATCGCCTCGGCTACCTCCAGGGCATTTCCGACGGCTTGCCCCAGCGGCTGGTCCATCGGGCTCAACAGCGCGCTGACCCGCCTTCCAGCCGAGGTCCCGATCTCGACCATCAGCCGAGCGAGCTCTCTGGCCTCTTCGATACTGGACATGAACGCCCCGGAGCCGACCTTCACGTCCAGCACCAGCGCTTGCGCACCCACAGCCAGCTTCTTGCTCATAATGCTACTGGCGATGAGGGGCAGACTGGCGACGGTGGCCGTCACGTCGCGCAGGGCGTACAGCTTGCCGTCCGCCGGAGCGAGCTCGGCTGACTGCCCGGAGAGCACGATACCCTCGCGCTCCAGTTGCCGGACAAACTCCGCGGCGCTCAGGTCTACGCGGAACCCGGGGATAGACTCGAGTTTGTCGAGGGTTCCGCCGGTGAACCCGAGCCCGCGCCCGGACATCTTGCCGACGGCCACGCCACACGCCCTCACCAGCGGCGCCACGACCAGGCTGGTCTTGTCTCCGACGCCGCCAGAGCTGTGCTTGTCGGCTACCGGCCACCGCACGCCGGAGAGATCGAGCCTGGCGCCCGAGGCGACCATGACATCGGTCAGGTCAAAGACCTCGCGCCTGCTCATTCCACGCCAGCACACCGCCATGAGCCAGGCCGACACCTGGTAGTCCGGCACCTCGCCGCGCACGAAGCCCATCACCAGAGCATCGATCTCTTGCCGCGAGAGCTCCTCCCCGGCCTTCTTTCGCTCGATTATGTCAACAATCCTCAAACCAGCCACCTCAAGCCCGAGGACGAACGTGACTCACTACCGATCTGGCACTCGTGATTTGATGCCTTGGAGCCTGGGTCGTCTCCGTGGTTCAATCCGCCGTCGTTCATGGCGCTCGGTACTCACAGGGATTCGTACCGCCCCTCATCCAGGTAGGCCACGCCCACTACCGCGCCGGACCTGCGGTAGACCCTGGGTACACGATGCCCCAGCGAGGTTAGCACCTCGTAGCTGATGGTGCCAGAGCGTTCGGCATACTCGCCGCAACTGATGGTATCTTCCCCCTGGGAGCCGATCAACACCACCGGGGCGCCCTCCCTCACATCACCGCACTCGCTCAGGTCCACCACACACTGATCCATGCTTATGCGCCCGATTATCGGTGCCCGCCGCCCATTCACCAGCACGGCCCCTCGGTTGGAGTGGCTCCGCGGGAGGCCATCCGCGTAACCCACCGGCACCAGCGCTGCGCGCAGCGCCTTCTCCGCCACGAACGTCCGGCCGTATCCCACGCTCTGCCCCGGTCGAATCTCGAACACCCGAGCGGCCCTGCTGTGGAGAGACAGTGCCGGCC
>JAJYKO010000453.1 GCA_021788565.1 Chloroflexota bacterium | reverse complement strand
GAGCTACCGTGGTCGTCTCTCCTTCTCAATTCGAGGCCCAGCACGTGGATGAGATCTACGGATGCCCATCCGAGGTAATCCACAACGGGCTCTGGGCGGACCTCTACCAGGATGCCCCGAAGTTGGGTGGGGCAGTGGTCGCAGGCAGGCTGTGGGACGAAGCTAAACAGGCCGCGGTAGCCGTGGAGGCGGTCGAAGGGTTGCCGTTGGAACTGCAGATGATCGGTCCCACCACGGGCCCCACTGGAGAGAAGACACGGCTGCCGGAGGCCGAGAACGTCCGCTATTCAGGGGCCCGCAGCTGGAAGGAGGTTCGAGCAGCCTTGACCGCCTCGCGCTTCTACCTGGCAACCTCCTCCTACGAGCCGTTCGGCCTCACCGCGCTGGAGGCGGCCCTATCGGGCTGCGCTATCCTGGCCAATGACATCCCTTCGTTCCATGAGATATGGGGGGACACGGTCCTTTATTACCGCAGGAACGATGCGGCCGACTTGCGATCCAAGCTATCCAGGCTGCTCGAGCGGCCCGAGGAGGCGGACCGCCTCGCCAGGGCAGCGCATGCACGTGCCCTCGAGCGATACAGCGGTCAGAAGATGACCAGGCGTTACCTCCGGCTCTACAAGACCCTGTGCTGACGAGAAAAACGGTGAACGCGTACAATAGGTGCGGTTCACGTTGAGGTGATCCAGAATGTCCGACTCTTCAAATTCGATGATGAAAGCAGCCGGTGGATGGCCGAGGAAAGTAAACTGCGCATAGCCCTGTTCTGCCATTCCATCGTCTCCGACTGGAATCATGGCAACGCGCACTTCCTCCGCGGGCTGGTCAGAAGCCTGAAGAAGCTGGGCCACCAGGTCATTACCCTGGAAGAGGAGGGGAACTGGTCCCTCTCCAATCTGGTGCGAGACCACGGCCTGGAGCCGGTGCAGGAGTTCAAGCGCCATTTTCCCTTCATCGATCATCGCTCCTACGTGCTGGACGGTCGGGCGCACCTCTACGATTGGCTGACCGACACGCTCTCTCAGTCAGACGCCTGCGTGGTCCACGAGTGGAATCCGCCGGATTTGATCAAAGCCATTGGCGAGGTGGCGGCTCGCCTCGGCGTCGTCGCCATCTTCCACGACACGCACCACAGGGCCTTCACCGAACCGCGGCGCATCCCGTCTATGGGGCTCGAGAGCTACAACGCAATTCTCGCATATGGGCCCACCATAGCCGACATCTACAACTCCTCGGTCAACGGGCCGGAGGTCCTGCTGTACCACGAAGGAGCCGACACGGAACTGTTCCGTCCGCTGATCCGTCCCAACAGCTGCGACGTGGTCTTTGTAGGCAACTGGGGCGACGACGACCGGAATCACACCACCTGGCAGTACCTGATCGAACCAAGTAGATCGGCACCCGACCTCCGCTTCTCCCTTTTCGGCGTTCGATACCCGCTGGAGGTGCTCGCGGCCCTCCAGCAGAGCGGTATCACCTGGAAAGGCTGGCTGCCGAACTACAGGGCGCCAGAGGTCTACGCCTCCAGCAAGGTCACTGTCCACATCCCGCGAAAGGAGTACGTCGAGGCGCTGCGTGGTACCCCCACGATAAGGGTATTCGAGGCACTGGCCTGCGGTTTGCCGCTGATTTCGGCGGGGTGGGAAGACGACTCGGGGTTGTTCGAAGAAGGCAAGGACTACGTTGCGGTCCACAGCCCTTCCCAGATGGTGGAGGCGCTGCGCTGGCTAACCAGTGACGTGGAAGCCAGGGAGCGCATCGGTGCCCACGGCCGCGAGACGGTGCTCAAGCACCACACCTGCGACCATCGAGCCGCCGAGCTCGTTGGGATCATCGAGCGGCTACGCTCGTGACACGGCGTAAGGGGGAGAGTGGGTAAAGGAGTGAGTAGGACGGCGGGAGGGCGATCCTCCCCATCTTCCATTCACCGACTCGCCTCATCTCCCACTCCCCACTCACCCCCTCGCACCGTCACAAACGTAAGGGAGGCAGAGTGCAAATAACGTTCTTCGGCTCCAGCATAACCTCCGCCTACTGGAACGGCGCCGCGACCTACTACCGCGGAATCTGCCAGTCCCTGTACCGTCACGGCCACCAGCCGATCTTCGTGGAGCAGGACATCTACGATCGCCAGCAGCATCGCGATCTTGAAGATGATCCGGCGTACGCGGAGGTAGTGGTCTGTCACGACCTGTCGGAACTGGAGCGCGAGGTGGAACGGGCCCGGGGATCTGACCTGGTGGTCAAATGCAGCGGCGTTGGGCGGTACGACGAGGAGTTGGAGAGCGCGGTATTGCGGGCGCGCGAGCCGAAAAACAGGGTCGTCTACTGGGACGTGGACGCGCCGTTCACGCTGGACAGGGCTTCCAGGGAACCCGAATGGGAGTTTCGGAAGCTGATCCCCAGCTACGACGCGATTCTCACCTACGGCGGTGGCCCGAAGGTCGACGATGGCTATCGGGCCCTGGGTGCCCGTTCCGTCGAACTGGTGTACAACGCCCTGGACCCGGCCACTCACCATCCGGAGCCGCCGGACGATGCCAACAGGTGCGACCTGTTGTTCGTAGGACACAGGCTCCCCGACCGCGAGGCACGCGTCCGAGCCTTCTTCCTGGGTGCCGCGGAGATCTGCCCCGATCACTCCTTCCTGCTCGGAGGCGCGGGTTGGGGCGGCGTTCCGCTCCCGCCCAACGTTCGCTACCTGGGACACGTGCCTACTGCGCTGCACAACCGGCTGAACTGCGGCGCCCGGCTGGTGCTGAACGTCAACCGACAGGCTATGGCCGACTACGGGTACAGTCCGCCCACCAGGGTCTTCGAGGCGGCCGGCGCCGGAGCCTGCATCGTAACCGACCGGTGGGAAGGGGTGGAGACCTTCCTGGAGCCAGGCAAGGAGGTGCTCGTCGCCGCGAACCCGGAGGAGGTCGCGAGCTTCGTCAGGGGTGTCACGGATGCGGAGGCCGCCAGCATCGGCGAGAGGGCGCGCGCCCGTGTTCTAGCCCAACACACATACCAGCGCCGGGGAGAGCAGCTACAGCGCTTCTTCGCGCGACTGTTCGCGTAGGCCCTCAGGTCCGTGGGGCAGAGGTCGTCCCCCGCCGCCGGTCACTCGTAGGGGCCGGCGGCTCTGCCGGCCCGCCGGGCAGTCCTCACCTGCCAGAGGCCCCTCTCCCTCTGGGAGAGGGGCAGGGTGAGGGTCTTCCCCTCTGGGAAAGACATACCGCAGCTCGCTCACGCCACATCTCCCCTACAACGTCGCCGCGAGGTCCAGGAATTGACGAGCCCGCACCTGGTAAGTGTGGTCCCGCAGGGCCCTGAGGTGCGCCCGCTCCCCGATTCGCAGGGCCTCGTCGGGGGTCAGTCTCTCCAACAGGTCCACCATCTCAAGCTCGCCCGAGGCCACAAGGATCTCCCGACCGACCTCGAAAACCTGGCCCATGCCCTCCCACCGGTCGGATACCACGCAGGTGGCGCAACCGGCGGCTTCGAACAGGCGCACCGATGGGCTGTAACCGTACTCCACCATCGGGCCGCGAGTTATGTTAAGCGTCAAGTCGCTTGAGCTGTAGAAGGCTGGGTGCTCATCAGGTGGCAGGTGGAGATAGTGAGTGACGTTAGCCGGAAGCGCCATCGCGGGGTACTGAGGCCCGGCCAGCACGAACCGGCTATCGGGCAACCGCCGCGCCGGTCCCACGAACAGCGCCTCCAGGGCAGCCTGCCTGTCCGCCGAATAGGTCCCCATGTAGCCGAGCCGGCAGCGAAATCGTTCGGTCCTCTCCGTTCGACGATGGGTCTCGGGATCCAATGCGCAATAGAAAGCCACGGCCCTCCTGGCCCCCCACCTCGCTTCCAGCTCACGCAGGGCCGGACCGCCGGTAAAGGAGAGGATCGCATCGAAGCTCGGAATCTGGTCCGCCCGCAGGTAGGCCGCGGAACCAGCCGACGAGAAGGCGGCCAGGGTCACCGGGGTGTCGATGTCGTAGTAGAGGCGGGCGATCCCGGAGCGCTGCGCAAGGCGGCCCGCGACCACTACGCCGTCGGGAAAGTAGCTGCCGAGAAGCACCACGTCTGCGCGACCCAGCTCGCCGGAAAGCAAATCCTCCAGCTGAGTGTCGTCCTGGTAGAAGAGGACGCGAGCGAAGTCGCACGAGCCGAGATCGCGGTTGGAGGCGTACCACGGGACGTCCCTCTCCACGAAGGTGACCTCCACTCCAGCCCGATGGAGCTGCTTCAGAAGCCCCCGGTAGACCGTCGCGTGGCCGTTTCCCCATGAGCTGGTGATGCTGAGCCCGAATACCAGCAGCCGCACGAAACCTCACCCTACCGACGCATGATTGTCGCCCAATAGGGCGCACCGCCTGGCGGGAGTGGGGGAACGGGAGGGCGAGCCTCCTGGCGAGCCGCCTCGTGATGGCCGGCTTACACTCCCCCACAGGACGACCGTACCGTTGTGGCGGCGTTGGTCCTTCACGACGTGGCGGTTCGGCCGGAGCCTCGCCCTCCCACTCCGTCCTAACTCAGTCCAGGTAGTCCTTCAGCTTCTTGCTGCGGCTGGGGTGCCGGAGCTTCCGCAGCGCCTTCGCCTCGATCTGGCGAATCCGCTCGCGGGTAACGCCAAACTCCCTCCCAACCTCCTCCAGCGTCCGCTGGCGGCCATCGTCCAGCCCGAAGCGAAGCTGCAGCACCCGCCGTTCGCGATGCGTCAGCGATCTCAGCACGTCGTCCACCTGCTCCTTCAGGAGCTGGTGTGAGGCCGCGTCTGCAGGCGCAAGGGCAGCCTGGTCCTCGATGAAGTCGCCAAGGTGGCTGTCTTCCTCCTCGCCGATGGGTGTCTCCAGAGAGACGGGCTCCTGCGAGACCTTCATGATCTCCCGCACCTTCTCCGCTGGGATCTCCATCTGGAGGCCGATCTCCTCAGAGGTCGGCTCCCTCCCGAGGTCCTGCAGCAGCCTTCGCGAGAGGCGGCTCAGCTTGTTGATGGTCTCGACCATGTGGACCGGTATTCGGATGGTGCGAGCCTGATCGGCTATGGCACGAGTGATGGCCTGCCGGATCCACCACGTGGCATAGGTCGAGAACTTGTAGCCCTTCCGAAACTCGAACTTCTCGACTGCCCGGATCAGGCCGATGTTCCCCTCCTGAATCAGGTCCAGAAGAGACATCCCGCGGCCGATGTATTTCTTGGCCACGCTGACCACCAACCTGAGGTTCGCCTCGGTGAGAGCCGCCCGGGCTTTTTGCGCCTCCAGAATCACTTCGTCCAGCCGACGGAACGCCTCCCCTGACCTGGGCCTGCCGTCATCATAAACCCCGGCGAGGTAGCTGGCGCCGTAGCCGGCGGCCGGCGGGGCACCGGTCTCGCGCACCGACTTGGCGGTGCGTTCCCGCAGGTCCTCAGGGAGTATCCTGCACAGCACGGACATCGAGACTATGGCCTTGTCGGCCGCGGTGGGGTCCACTCCCATCGCGTCGGCGACGGACTGAACCCTGTCCTGATCGATATCAGCCAGGT
>JAJYKO010000452.1 GCA_021788565.1 Chloroflexota bacterium | reverse complement strand
AGCCCCGGAAAGCTGAAGACAGCGACCAGCAGCGTGGCGGCCATTTGGAGCAATATGTCCCTGGTTCGGTTGCGGATGTCGCGGTAGGTCCACCAGATGGCGGCTACCCATAGGGCAATCACGTAAGCTCCGACGACGATCAGAGCGGTTTGGATCAGTCTGTCCATGCCGGCAAGGTTCATTGCGTCACCTCACGGCAGCGTAGGGCGATCTGCGCAATCTCAATCAACTTATACACAGGCTGGAACCTCTCTCAAGTCTCTGCGGGCCTAATCGCACGAAAGGTGCCAGTATTGTAGCATGCGAGTCATCTGTCATCAGCCCTAGTTTGCCAGAGAGGCAATGGTCACACCTTCGCCGCCATCGCGGTCCTCGGCCGCCTCGAAGTGACGCACCAGAGGGGTACCGGCCAACTGCTGGCGCACAGCCTGGCGCACAGCCCCGGTTCCCTTGCCGTGTATGATCCGCACCATCTTCAGTCCGGCCATGTAGGCATCGTTCAGATACTCGTCCAACTCCTCGAGCGCCTCCTCCACCCGCTTGCCGCGCAGGTCCAGTTGGATGCTGACCGCCGAAGTCCTGTCCATGTCCAGCCGGTAGGTTATTTCGGGCTCACGGGCGGCCTCGGGTTGGGCTCCGTCGGTCCTGGATAGCTCTCGGGCCTTGACACGGGTCCGCAGCGAGCCGATTTGCACTTCCACGTCGCCCCGATCGTCCGGCAGAGACGAGACCACGCCTACCTTCTGCAGGCTCGCGACGAATACCGGCTGCCCGACCTTCAGGTCGTTAGCTGGCACGGGCTCCTGGCGCTGGCGGCGGGGTCTCGGAGCCTTCAAAGGCCGCAAGGTCTCGGCCCGCTCGGCAGCGGCAGCTGCGGTATTCATAGCCGCGGGCGCATTCTGCTGCAAGCGGGCTCGCTCCAACTCTCTGAGCACCTGATTGACGCGGCCTCGCAGGGATGCCAGTTCCTGCTCCGACTGCTCGCGGGCCTTCTCCAGAACCGTCTGCTTTCGCTCCTCCAGCGCCTCTAGCTCGGCATTCAGCCTCGCTCGCTGGCTTCGAGCTTGCTCCCGAATTCGCTCCGCTTCGGCGCGAGCCGCCCGCGCCTCGTCGCGATCTGACTGGAGCTGAGAGAGCAGTCCCTCAATCTCCACCTCGCCTGGCGACAGCAGCTCCCTCGCCCTCTCCACAATGTCCGCGGACATTCCCAATCGCGTGGCGATGGCAAGGGCGTTGCTTCGACCCGGCAAGCCGATGCTGAGCCGGTAGGTTGGGGATAGCGTCTCCAGGTCGAACTCCACCGAGGCGTTCTCCACCCGCAGGGTCGTGTGGGCGTAGCTCTTCAGCTCGGAATAGTGGGTCGTGGCAATGGTGGCCACACGCCGCTCCAGCAGGTGGGAGAGGATAGCCCTGGCCAGGGCCGAGCCTTCCTGCGGGTCTGTACCGGCTCCCAGTTCGTCCAGCAGCACCAGGCACTGCTCGTCCGCTCTGGAAAGGATGTCCACTATCCGCCTGATGTGGGACGAGAAGGTGGAGAGGCTCTGCTCGATGCTCTGCTCGTCGCCGATGTCCGCGTAGACGGAACGGAACACGGCCGCCGACGAGCCCTCGGCGGCCGGAATCTGAAGGCCGCACTGGGCCATCAGACAGAGGAGGCCTACCGTCTTGAGGGCAACGGTCTTGCCGCCGGTGTTGGGTCCAGTAATCACCAGCACGTCGAAGTCGCCACCCAGTTCCACCGTGATCGGAACAACATCGCCCGTCAATAGCGGATGGCGTGCTTTCAGCAGCCGGACAGAAGGCGTCCCGGCAGGGCGGGCCCCTAGGTTCAGCAGCGTCGGCTCAATCGCATTCATCGCCTCGGCCAGCCTGGCCTGAGCCAGGTAGAGGTCCACCTGAGCAATCGCGTCGAGGGTGGCGGAGAGCGCATCTGCATCGCGACCGACCAGTCCGCTCAGCCTCCGGAGGATACGCTCAATCTCCTGCTCTTCCTCCACCTGAGCCTGCCGCCACTGGTTGGCGAGGTCCACAACCGCGAGCGGCTCCACAAAAACGGTGGCACCAGAGGCCGACTGGTCGTGGACTATCCCCTTCACCTGTCCCTTGAACTCGGCTTTCACCGGCACCACGTACCGCCCCTGGCGCTGCGTGATGATCGGCTCCTGCAGCGCCTGGCGGTACGACGAGGATGAGATGATCTCATTCAACTTCGACATCAGACGCTCGTAGGCGCGCCTCAGACCGAACCGAATCTGGGCGAGGGCAGGACTGGCACTATCCAGCACCTCTCCCGAGTCCGAGATCGCCTGGTGAATCTCAGCTTCCACCTCATCATGCGGTCGGATGGGCAGGGTGACTTCGTCCAGGGTTGGGAGTTGGTCGCCCAGTTTGGAGATGGTGCCGCGGACGATGCGGCCGCTGGCGGTCGTAGAAGCGACCAGCAGAAGTTCGTCCGGCATGAGCACGGCGCCCACCGACGCGCGCTGGAGCTGGGAGCGAATATCCCTGGCACCTCCGACCGTGAAGTTCGGCTTCAGGTCCAGAAGGCGCCGTGCCTCCTGAGTACCCGCCTGGCGCCGCATCACCTCGGGCATATCGGTTGCGGGGCGCAGCGCCAACGCCTTCTCGTGGGAGACGGAGAAGGAGGTGTGGTGTGCCAGCTTTTCCAGCACCTTGTTCAGTTCCAGGATTTGCAGATAGTGTTCTTCCATTCAGGCTGTGCCGTTCAGACGAGTGGCTTCTCTCTTCTCTGGTAGGAGCCGGCTCTCGCCGGCGACCCCATCGCCAGCAGGAGCTGGCTCCTACGTGAAGACGAGAGAAGCCACCGGTTTCTCCTCGTGTATGTCGCAATTTTACCGCATCCAGGCGCCGCGTCGCGACCTTATGTAGTACAATCCGGCGAATGCTGAAAGCTCAGCCCTGGAGACTCAGATGAATCGAAACGAACTCCTCGGGGAGCTGGCCCGCATCGTGGGAGAAGAGAACCTCCTCTCGACCCAGCGGGACCTGCTCGTGTACGAATACGACGCCGCGAATGAGACCTTCCTGCCGGAGGCCGTGGTGCTTCCGTCTTCTGCCGAGGAGGTCGCGGCTGTGATGCGGCTTGCGCACGCGGAGCACATTCCAGTAGTGGCCAGGGGCGCCGGCACCAACCTCTCCGGCGGGACGGTGCCGCTGAAGGGCGGCATTGTGGTGGTAGGCACCCGTATGAACCGCATCGTGGGGCCGGACGTCGAGAACGAGCGCGTATTAGTGGGGCCGGGCATCGTGAACCTGGAACTGCAAAACGTCCTGGCGCCCCTGGGTTACCTCTATGCGCCGGACCCGTCCAGCCAGAAGGTCTCGACCATCGGCGGCAACGTGGGCGAGAACGCGGGCGGCCCCCACTGCCTGAAGTACGGAATCACCACCGACCACGTACTGGGACTGGAGGTGGTGTCTGTGGATGGCCACATAGTCACGACCGGCGGCTATGTGGAGGACACCCCAGGCTACGACCTCACGGGGCTACTGGTGGGGTCCGAGGGGACGCTGGGCATGGTCACCTCCACGGTTCTGCGGATCATGCGCCTTCCAGAGGCCGTCAAGACCATGCTGGCCATCTTCGAGACGCTGGAGGATGCTGGCAGCGCTGTCTCCTCCATAATCGCCGACGGCATCATCCCGGCGACCCTCGAGATTATGGACCAGGCGGTCGTGCAGGCCGTGGAGGACAGCGTCAACAGAGCAGGGTATCCCGTGGATGCCGGCGGAGTTCTGCTGATCGAACTGGACGGGTTGCGGGACGGGCAGGAGCGGCAGGAGGAGCGGATAAAGGAGTTGTGCCTGCTGAACCGCGCGCGGGAGATTCGCGTCGCGCGGAGCGAGGAGGAGCGCGATCACCTGTGGCAGGGCCGGAGGGCGGCGTACAGCGCGATGGTCAGGCTCGCCGCCGGCTGCACGGTGCACGACATGACGGTGCCCAGGACCAAGCTCGCGGAGACGCTGCGTGGGGTATGGGATATAGCAGTGAGCCACGGGGTGCGGATTGGAGGGGCAGCCCACGCCGGCGACGGCAATCTACACCCGCTGGTGATCTACGATCCCAAGAACGCCGACGAGATGGCACGGGCTAACCAGGCCAACCACGAGATCGTCGAGTTATGCGTCCAGATGGGAGGAACCATAACCGGTGAGCACGGCGTCGGCCTCGAGAAGCGCGACTATATGCCGCTGTTGTTCGATGAGTCGGACCTGGCCGCGATGCGTCTCATCCGGAGCGTCTTCGACCCTGACGGTCTGCTTAACCCCGGCAAGCTGCTGCCGCTCGAAGGGTAGGGAGGGCCGGCAGAGCCGCCGGCCCCTACAGTGACAATCGTTGTAGGGGCGGGGCTCCGTACCCGCCCGCGCTCAGTTCGGCAGTGCGTCGGCGAATCGATGGAAAGGTCATCCTTCCCATGTCGGTGACGTAAGGCCCCTCGTTTGACTCCCCAACTGGGAAAGAGTATCAATATCCGCCGAGGCACAGCGGCTGTCGGCCTCAGATCACTGCCCGATGGAGTGTTCAGGATGGATCAGAAGAGGGAAGTAATGGAGAGGATTCGGTCTTTCGGCCCCCCGGAGCCATACCGTATCAAGATGGTCGAGCCCATCAAAACCAGCAGCCGCGTCGAGCGCGAGGCCTGGCTGGCAGAGGCAGGCTACAATCTGTTCGTGCTTCCGGCCGAGCGGGTCTTCATCGACCTCTTGACCGACTCTGGGACCGGCGCCATGAGCCACCACCAGTGGGGCGCTCTTATGCAGGGCGACGAAAGCTACGCGGGCGCGCGCAGCTTCTACCGGCTAAGGGATACTGTTCGCGAGCTGTTCGGCCTGCCGGAGGTGATCCCTGCCCACCAGGGTCGCGCGGCCGAGCATCTGCTGTTCGGCGAGCTGGTGCACCCGGGCCAACGAGTCCTCTCCAACACCTTCTTCGACACCACGCGAGCCAACGCCGAGGATGCGGGAGCGGAAGCAGTGGACCTTCCCGACCCGTCGAACCAAGCCACCGGAACCCCAGCGCCCTTCAAGGGTGACGTCGATCTAGAGCTACTGGCCAATGCCCTGAATGCGGCCCACCCCGGCGAGATCGCGGGGGTAGTGATGACCGTCACCAACAACGCCGGAGGCGGCCAACCGGTCTCCATGGCCAATCTGCGGGCGGTGCGTGAGCTGTGCCAGAGTCACGGGATTCCCGTAATAGTGGACGCGAGCAGAATCGCTGAGAACGCCTACTTCATCAAGCAACGGGAGCCAGACTACGCCGGTAAGTCCATCGCTGAGATCGTCCGAGCCATGGGCGAGTGCGCCGATGCGATCACTATGAGCGCCAAGAAGGACGGCCTCGTCAATATGGGCGGCTTGATCGTCCTACGTGACGCAGATCTCGCGGAGAGGATTCGGCGCCGGATGGTGGTGACCGAGGGTTTCCCGACCTACGGCGGTCTCGCCGGACGCGATCTGGATGCCATGGCCGTCGGGCTCCGTGAGGTGCTG
>JAJYKO010000451.1 GCA_021788565.1 Chloroflexota bacterium | reverse complement strand
GGTCAGTGCGAAACCGATGCCCATCATGGCTCCGCCGTTGATCTGTCCCTTGACGAGCAGCGGGTTGATGGCCTTGCCGACCTCATACACCTGCACCAGTTTGAGCACGTCCACCAGGCCAGTCTCGGTGTCCACCTCGACCTCGGCCACGCAGGCGCCGAAGGCCAGTGAGGCCAGGGCCGTCATCTTACCGGTCTCTGGATCGAAGTTCTGACCGGGACCGGGCGTGTACGCTCCCTCGCCGACCAGGAACTCGCCGCTCCAGTTGGCTGCAGCTCCCATCTCGGCCATCGACTTGGCACGAGCCGGATCGCCTCGCACAAACACTCTGTTGTCGTCAATCTCAATCTCGGGGGCAGGGGCCTCGAGCACGCGTGCGCCGAAGGCTCTGATCTTCTGCTTGAGGTCGGCGGCTGCACGTATCACGGCGTTCCCATCCATGAAGGTCACACGGCTGGCAAACGTGCCGGTGGACATCGGTCCGATGTCGGTGTCGAAGTTGTGTAACGTGATTGCTTCTATGGGCACTCCCAGCTCGTCGGCGGCGAACTGGCGCATGATGGTCTTGGCACCCTGGCCGATGTCGACGGCCCCGACCAGCAGGTCGACGGTCCCATCGGGTTTCAGCCTAATCAGCGCCTGGCTCGGGTCACCACCGCCCTTCAATCCCGTGGGGTGCGTGTTGCACGAAATCCCAACGCCTCGCTTTTTCATGACGCTAACCTCCGCGAACTCATCGCCCGAAGATGATCGGGGAGCTTGACCCCTGCCAGCTCGGCCGCGCGCTGCATCGCCTCGATGAGGCCGGGCGCCTGGACCGGGAACTGGGTCGCGCCGAGGTCACCCTCGCGCCAGGCGTTGATGAAACGGATCTCCCAAGGGTCCATGCCGATGGCTTCGGCAATGCGGTCCATCTGCAGCTGCTCGGCTGAGGTTCCGTTGATGATGCCGAAACCGCGCATCGAACTGGCGACCGGCTTGTTGGTAAAGACACATATCCCATCGATCGCGATATTGGGGATCGCGAACGGACCCGCGACGAGAATGGAATTCTTGTCCACCACGTAGGGCCCCATACCGGCGTAGGCCCCGGTGTCATGGATCGTCCTGACCTGGCGGGCGACGATCTTGCCGTTCTTCTTGACGCCGTCCTTGAACTCGAAGATCCAGGGACCGCGCTTGGTCGTATACAGCGTCTCCTCGTGCCGCGTATGGCGGTACTTGACGGGCTTGCGGATCTTGAGCGCCATCACCCCAGCCACATGATCGCAGTGGATGTCGTTCTTGGCGCCGAAGCCGCCACCCACAGTGCCGCCGATGTATCGGACCTTGTTCATCGGCAGGTTGAAGACACCGATCAGCATCCCCAGGTGAAAGTAGAGATCCTGGCTCACAGTGTGAATTGCCAGCCGGTCGGTCTCGTCGATGTAGGCGACTGAGACCTGTGGCTCCATCGGAGCGTGCTCGTTGGTCGCGTTGGTGTACTTGCCCTCGACGATGAGATCCGCCTGTCTGAAGCCCTCCTCGATGTTTCCAAAACGGATCTTGCGGGTAGGCCCGCTATTGAACTGGAAGACGTTGCCTTCCGGCCGCACCAGGGGCGCGTCGGGTTTCATGGCTTCGAGGGGATCGAAGACAGGCGGAAGCTCTTCGACGTCCAGCTTGATCCTGCCGAGCGCCTCGGTCGCGGTGTCCTCGTCGACGGCAGCCACGGCGGCGATGCGCTCGCCCTTATAGCGAATGTCGCGGGGAGTGAACACCGGTTGATCCGGGATCAGCCCGTAGGCGTTCTGCCCGGGCACGTCCCTGGCTGTGACGACTCCGGCGACGCCTGGCATGTTCTCCGCGCCCGAGATGTCGAGGCGCCGGATGATGCCCCGATGGACCGGGCTGGTGAGCACCTTGATGTAGAGCATGCCCGGGAGGCGGATGTCGTCGACAAAGCGCGTCCTCCCGGTGACGTGACCAATGCCGTCATAACGAGTGACTGGTTTGCCTACATATTCTTCTCCCACAGCCCCTGCTCCTTACGCTTCAGATTTTCCCTGGTACTCGCCACGAACCACGGCCTCCACAGCCTCGACGGCCTCGTGGTAAGTGCCACAGCGGCAAAGGTTGCCCGATAGGCCCGCCACGATCTCCTGGCGGTTGGGTTGGGGATTGTGGTCCAGCAGCGCCTTGGCCGACATGATCATCCCAGGCGTGCAAAACCCGCATTGGGAGGCGTAGTGGTCGTGAAAGGACCGCTGGATAGGATAAAGTTCACCGTCCTTCGCCAGCCCTTCCAGAGTGGTCACCCCTTTGCCGGCGACGGTCAAGGCAATGGTCAAGCAAGCGCGCACGGGTTCTCCGTCGATCAGGACCGTGCAAGCCCCACAGTCGCCCTCATCGCACCCACGCTTGGGACTGACGACGTCCAGCTTCTCCCGAAGCACGTCGAGCAGCGTATCGGTGGGCTTAACCAGGACGTCGACCGGCAGACCGTTAAGCGCAAACGTCAACACGTATTTCATGGTCACGTTGCCTCCTTCGCCTATTCCGGGATGCCGGCCGCCTGGGCCAGCGCCTGTTTCACCAACGCCGTGCCTGCCTTTCGACGGTACCAGGCCGTCGCGCGCTGATCGTCAATCGGGCTGCTCTCGCCGATAGCGTCGGCAGCGAGCCTTTCGAGGGCTTCGGCGTCAAGCTTCTCGCCCCGCAACTCCGATTCGGCCTTCCGGCAGCGCACCGGGGTGGGCGCCATCGACCCGAGCGCGATGCGCGCCTCAGTGCAGGTGCGATCGGCCATCTCGAGTCTGACGGCCACGCTGGCGACCGCGCAGGTCATCGCCTTGCGGCGTCCAAGCTTGAGGAATACAGCCGATTGGCCAACGACCGGGATCCGAACCTCGACAAGCAGTTCGTCCGGCTGGCGCACGGTTTGACCGGGGCCCTTGAAGAAATCCTGGAGCCGCACGACCCTTTCACCGTCAGCGCTCTTCAGCACGACCTCAGCGTCCAACACCAGCAGTGGAGTGGCCATGTCGGCAGCCGGGGATGCGTTGACCAGGTTGCCCCCGACCGTGGCTCTGCTCCGAACGCTGGCGCAGCTGTGTGTCCAGGCTGCGTCGACCAGGACCTTGGCCCTCTCTGCCAACAGGGAATCGCTAGCGATCCTTTGCAGTGGAGTAGCGGCACCAACCGCTAGCTTGCCATCCTCTTCCCTTACGTAGTCGAGGCCAAGATCGCCGATGAAAAGCAGCACGTCCGGTTCGAGCTTGTAGTAGTTGATCTGGGGCGCGAGATCGGTACCTCCGGCCAGAATCGTGGCCTTGCTACCATGCTCGGCGAGTAGCTTTGTCGCCTCGGAGACGGAAGTGGGAGCGTAGTAGAGCGTGTCCTTCATCGTGAACCCCCTCGCTCGTTTGACGTGTGGCAACTTAGGTATGCGGAGAACAGCCGAGCCAGATACAGCGATCACGTGTGCCACGGAAGCGTGGGACTGCCGATGCCAGAATTTGCATCTATGTTGAGCCGGACTGGTGAACAGGTCAATGTCCCTATCAATAGATTCTGGGTTTCTGCTCCTGTCCAAAGAGACAAACGCCCATTTGTTGCAAGTTCGCGCTATTGACACCGCACGGCCCTGATGATAGTCTCACTATCTGGAAGATCTGCACTTGATGTGTTATCCCTTCGTCCGAAGTGCAGTTCCTGGCCACACTGACTCTGAGCAGCCTCGTCGTAGAGGTAGCTGAGTACGTTCTCTCTGGGGCAGCGTCGTTAGACTCGCTGGGTGCCTGGTGGCAACCTTTCCTGGGGAGGCCGGTTTGTGGGAAGTGCCTTTGCAAGCGTTTGCACTTTCCCCATTGGCGTGCGTCCCGGGAAGTCCCCTCGTTGCTCCTGTGGTACCCCAACCTTTTCCTCAAAGACCGATCTCCCACTCGATGTCGAGGGTTCCGTAGCATCGCGTTTAGGAGCCTGCCCGGCTCAAGTCCGGGTCTAAAGAATCGAGGAACAGCTATGGCGGTCCCAGCATCCGCATTGACGGTTGAGACTGCTCCGTATTCCCTTCGATCGCCAATCATCCCGTTCCCGACAGGGAACAGCGGAGATCCAACGGGGACGACGAACCAGCTAGAAGTCGTTCTCCCGATAATTCAAGCACTAATCACCAGCCTGGACCCGGATGATGTTCTTCAAACTCTTGTGCAGAAGATTCGAGATCTGGAGGGGGTGCGGGCTGCCGCCGTTTTCGAATACGATGAGGAGTGCTCACGACTGAAGGTTCGGCGCAGTTGCGGGCTGAGCGAATCCTACGCTCGCTTTATCATCGTTCCTGTCGGCGGTCTCGCGGTCGGCAAAGCGTTTGAGAGTGGCGAAGTGGTGGTTGTCGGCGACATCGACTCCGATCCGGGCTTTGCCCCGAAGGTACGTCGCCGGGCGCACAAGGAGGAGCTCGAGGCCGTGCTGGCCGCCCCCCTTGTGGCGCAGCAGAGGCTATTGGGCATTCTCGCCATCTACTTCGGTCACCCGTTCTCTCAGGAGGCATACGACACCAGCATAGTCAAGACCCTCGCGAATCTCGCCGCCGTGGCCCTGTACAACGCCAGGCTCTTTCAGGCTCAGCTTCAGGGGACGCGTGAACTGGAGGACCTATCCAAACGACTCTCCGAACAGAGCGAGATGCTCCGCAAGACCGCCGAGATCCACGAGTGGCTGGTCCAGACGGTTCTAGCTCGCGATGGGCTCGATGCCGTGACCGGAGCCCTGGCTCGCATTGCCCGCTCCACGGTCGTGGTGGAGGACGTCCGCCTCAACGTAATCAGCGTTTCGTATCCCGAGACTCGCCAGCACGAGGCCAGGGGCCAATCTGATGGGATTGGTCTCGCCCAGGTCAGGACCGATCCACGAGTCCACGAGCACCTCTCTATCGTGCGAGCACGCCGACGCCCACATCTCTTGCCCGCCATTCCCGAGATCGGTCTGGCTCATGCCCGAATCACGATGCCGTCTTTCGTGGGGGACAATCTGCTCGCATTCGTCTCAATCCTCGCATCGGATCGCCAGGTCAGCCAGATGGATTACATCCTTTCGGAACAGGGTGCAATCGCAATAGCACTGGAATTGATGAAGGGCAAAGTAGCCTTCGACGCGGAGCAGAGGTTGCGAGGGGATTTTCTGCAGAGCCTGCTGGAGGGACGAATCGAAAGCCTGCGGGATGGCAGCATTCTGATGGCTGCCAGCAAGTTCGACCTGTCCACACTGCAGAGGGTCGTCGTTATCCGCACCGACGGGAGGCAGGACCACCTGGCAGACAGGGCTGAGGACAGTAGCCATGTTACTCTGAAATCGCAGATCCACGGCATAGTGGAGAACCTAGTGATGAGCGCCTGCCCGAGAAGCATGGTAGTGGCCTCGAAGGAGAGCTTCACGGTCTTGCTTGGCAGTGAACAGCCAATAACTGAAAATGCTGTGAGGGACCTGGCTCAGCAGATCGCCTCCAGCGTCGCCGAGTACCTGGAGCCGACAACCGTTT
>JAJYKO010000450.1 GCA_021788565.1 Chloroflexota bacterium | reverse complement strand
GGCGTCGGCGTCGATCGCGAGGATCCCGTGCTGCCGCAGGTGACGAGCGAGGGTGCTCTTCCCCGACCCGGAGGCCCCGGTGATGAAGATACGACCTCGGAGACCGCCCTTGGCGCGCGGCATCGTCTGCACGAACGGCCGTCGCCTCCAGCGACCAACTATGACGAAGGAGCCGCTGCGGGGTAATGGAACTCGACCAGGCGGCACGCCGTGCAGCGCCATCCGCGGAAGGTGGTGGGCTTGCTGAAGACCGAGCGCGCCTCCTTGTCGAGCATCTCCTGCCCGCGAAGGGATCCCGGCCAGATCATCACGCCCACATGCGCGGAGGTTCCCGACGCGTCGTCCGGTGCCCAGATGAGCGTGCCGACCGTCCCCCGGCCTTCCCCGTAGAGCTGGCCCGGTTCGAGAGGCTTTCCGCACTGGCGGCACCGCGGCGTGTCCGAAGGGAGCGGGGTCGACACGCAACTGCATCGGAAGAAGTCCCCTTTGACCGTTTCGTCACCTCGCGATGGAGACCACAAAGCTGAACCGGAGGTCGAGAGGCGTATCTCAGCCAGACGTTGCCGCTTCGGGGCGAGCGAGAATTCCTGGGCCTTCGGGGCCACGGACCGCCTCGTTGGAGCTGGGGCGCTAGAGCAGCCCGACAAATCGGGCGCCTCCACCTACATCGCCATCTCGAGAGGGGCGACAGATACAACAACGACGGTCAGATGGCCCGCGACTCTGTGCGCGGAGCGAGGCCCAGGCATTCTCACGTTCATGCATCGACCCAAACGGACCGCGAGCTCAACGACCGGCACCCCGGACCACCATCCTCTGGAGATGCCCAAAGCATGGGGCTGGACTTGCATGGATTCATGCGCGCGACTGAAACTTCCGCAACTTCTCGCCATCAAGCAGAGTCAAACGGGCGCCAAGCCCCCAGCAGAGCCCTCGGGGGGGTGGATCCAGCGTTAGGCGCGTACCGCCAACTGGGAGGTCCGCCAACCTCACCGCAGACCAGCCAACATGCCTCTCCACTTTCCACCACAGGGTTGTGGATTCCAAGACCACGCCCTTACTATCCGCCCTCACCCTCCTGATCTGTAGGAACGATATCGAATCGAATCCTAGAATGATCACAACGATGACCACGAGATAACCAAGAATCAGAGATTGACTCGAGAGATCGGTCGGACGCTGAAAGAGGGACCAGATCGAGAGCCCAACAAACCCTGCAACGACGAGTCCCAACAGGGGAAACGCCGTGCGCCTCGTCCCCCTCCACGCAGCATTGACGGCAATTAGTCTCGCAGACAATCCCCCAATGTCGGGGCTGCATGCTCACGAACACGCCCTACCCGAGAGAATGTTGAAGCTCGGAAGAAACAATCGGCCGATGTGGACGATGCAGTCAGGTCAACCGGGGTTCGCTACTCGCTGAGGGCCGCGGACCTGTTCGACAAGCCCAGTCAATTCCAGTCCGTGAAGGGCACCTTCTGGGGCCTGGTGTGCACATTCTTTGGGGGGATGACGCTCGGCATTCTGTTCGGGGTCGTGGGCTGGAAGGGAATGACCGCCACCCTCGTGCTTCGAGGCATGGTTCTGCTGCTCATCATCGTCCTCGCAGGCGGGCTCGCCAGCCTCCTACTGTACCGCAGGCGTCCCGTCCTGAACCCGTCGGACCTCGTTATCGATCCCGTTGGCCTGATCCTCGAGTGGGAGAATGGCGAGAGGAGGAGCTACTCATGGTCGAGGAAGTCCTCCCTGACGATCGTGGAGCGCGGGCCGGGGTTCGGTCGAATCCCGCAATCCTCACTGGTTGCCGAGAGGACCGCAGCATGGGCCCTGCGCGAAGGGCGGTCTCATGAGTGGCCCTTAACCGAGGAGGCCGCGAGGGCAGTAATCCTAGAAGCTGGTAAGCATCGAAGAGATGCGGAGCGTCGCATCTGGATCAAGCTCGACCTACCACCGAGCTTCGATCCGAAACCGGACGAGAACGTGCTCATGTGGGAGTACCGAATCGGAAGTCCTGAAGGGTCAGAGTGATCCGGAGCAGCGGTCCAAGATTTCTAACAGGCATCGTGCCGTGCTGGTGGCGAGAGGTCAAGACTGCGCCAAATCTCCGAGCTCATGCTGTTGTAGGGCCAGTTCGGGTCACTGACAACTGCGCCTGCGAGCCGTTTGGACACGTTGATCCAACGGGTCCCGCCCGGCTCACCCTCCTGCTTCCACTCCAGCGTGAAGCCGAGATGGTACGGTTGCTCGGGCCGGACGAATGCTCCCCAGGGGACCGTAAAATGGCTTAGACCCATCCAAATCTCAACCCCCTCAGGAGACACCACCGCCTTTCTCACAGCGAAGGCCAGAACGCTCAGACCGACCAAAGGTACCCCAAGCAAGGTCGATATGATCAGCAAGGTCAGGTTGTTGGTGAGCGGCTCGTGATACGCCACGCCTTTGAGGAGGCCATAACTCGCCCCAATTGCGAAGATTCCAATCAGCCACGGGAGGCCGATTGCGAAGCCTCCCCTGACGGTGGTCGCTGGGTGATGCTCGGTTTCACGCATGAGCTAGTTACCGAGGGAGAGGACCAGTCCTTCACGAGGAATATGGGGTTTGGCGCACGGGTGACGGACAATGACCTCAGTAAGATTGGACCCTGTCGCTAGTTTGCCAGTCGTCGACCCGGTATCCTGGGATTCGCCCCCGAAGAGCTGTGTGTCGGGCCCTGCCCGCATGCCCCACACCGATCATCCCCGAGGACGGGGAATCGAGCGTACGTAGATATCCACGCCCACAAGCGCAATTGCCACGGCGCTGCGATGAACTGCAGAGGGTCACAGAACGTTTAGCAACTCTGGCCACCCGCTTTGGGCCGCCCTATAGCTGGCTTCCTCGGGCGGACACGCCCGAGAGTCATCGCCTCGAGGGATGCGTCCAGAAGGCAGGACCAGGTCGGGTGCGAGGAAGATCCCATCACCTTCAGAGACCGGGGGATCGGGGCCTCCTCGCGAGGACGCGGCGAGGCGCAGGGCGCGGCCTCTCAACGCGGCCAAATTGTCGAGGCCCTCGTACGTTCAGCGCTGGGTGTCGGTTTTGTGGTGGGCAGACATCTTCGTCCTCGCTCAGGAAGGACGAATATCGTGAAGCAGCATCACGTGGACCAGTCGGCCATGACTACACGGGCCCAACTCTCGATGAGGCCTACGACCAATGCGCAGCCCGCGAGATTGCTTCCGCCTGCGCAGCAGTAACCCAATGGTATCTGCGGCGTTGGAATCCCGCATTGGAGATCTGCTCTAGCGCTACCTGGTTCGGAGCAATTGCATCTCGGCTGGACGAGCGACGAAGATCAGCCCAGGCCGAGAATTTTCGGTAAAACAGGTAACGGAACTCGACACCGGTTCGTGAGACGACCACGCATAGAGGATTCAAGTTCTCGAACACCGCGGTCAGCACACCGAAGAAGGCGACGAGGACAAGAATTGGATACACAACAAATGGGTCAGTCCCGGGTGCACCGAAAAGTGAGAAGGTGTACCAGACCCCTATCGAGAAACCGAAGAGAATGATCAAGCGCAGAGCCCAAGCCGACCTCCATCCGCTCGACGGAATGACTTCACGGTCGCCAAGTTCCGACGTCATCTCTACAACGTCCCGCCGGTATGCCAGACATAGACAATACTTGCGATGCTTGAGGCAACGAACGTCACGGTTACTGCGAGACTGAGGTAGGTCTTGAAGGCCCGTGTACCCGGGTCAAGTCGTGCGAAGGTGAGAAGGAGCCATGCGGGTACTGCAAACCCAAGCGAGACTGCCCAAAGGTTCTGACCTTCTGGAGACGCAACACTCTGGGATGAATTTCGCAGCGAATCGTACGCCGCCTCATCCGACCAAACCTTCGAGGTCGAGCGGAAGGTCGAAAGGGTAGAGTCGCGTGTGCAAACGCCGACCATCTGGCTGCCCTGCCCAATCACCAAGGGAGGGAGGTTTCGTCCTCGCCCTCACTGCGCAGATGGTGGGCTCAGCGTCAGCATGAGCATCTCACGCAATTCGTCCGACAAACCCAGGATGTCGCATGGCTCAGCGACACCATGCTCTATGCGCACCCGACGACTCAGTCGGTAGAGAAAGCCCTGAGAGCTCACCCATGTGACGGAGGATTTCATGATGTGAGCCGGGGCGCCGGAGAATAACCTTCGGCACAGCATCGTACCCGTGGAGCTGGAGAAAGCGAATTGGGCGCCCCCCTCATCCAGCTCGACCTCGGTTGGTGACATCGCGAAGATCACCCACGTGTAGAGGACTGCGAACACCATGACCCCCGTTGCCGGTAACAGGAGATCATAGGCAACGGAGACCTCGAGCGCCACCGGCTGTGACGCACCACCGAGGACGGGCGACGTTGCTTCCACAAGAAAGTAGAGAACAAAGACGAGGTTCATCGCAGCAAGCGCGCGGACGAAAAGCGGCGCCAGCATCATTCTCCGTCGGTAAAGTGTAGTGCGATACCGATTCGTCACGAAAGCTGGGTGTCACACCATACTGGCGTCGGGACGCCCACGTAGGTGGCACTTACACCCAGGGCTCGCCATCTTCGCTACGCAACCTATGCGCGGCTCTCGGTTAACCATAACCACGGGGGCCCTCGGGCGGCTCGACCATGGCATGCGGCCAGCTCACGAGCTGACCGGCTCATAGGGAATGCCATTCGGCAGGAACTCCCGGACCCTGTCGAAGGTTTCCCGGGACACATCGAGACGATCGACGCCGGTCCACCGCCGGTTAGCGATAGCGGACTTGCTCAGGTAGGCTTTCAGGTTCAGGGAGAGCAAGAAGATGGATCGCCCACGACGATTCACCACGTAAATGCGCTCGATATCTGACCACTGAATGGAGAGATGCCTCTCAAGAAATCGCTCCCGATAGGTCAGCCGGAGCCCCCCCTCTGAATAACTGAAACGGCGTGGAGAGTTCGGAAGAGGCGCGAAGAGCCAGCCCCAGAGCAGAACGGCAAACAGGCCCAACAGAATGATTGTCCCTTCCAGGCTACGCGCGACGACTGCGACCGCCAGAAGGAAGAGAACGTCCAGCCCAACAACGAAGCCGCCGACTATGAGAACGACGAGGTTTCCAATCCAAGAATCATGAATGTTGGGTATCGACTCGCTCATCTCTTCGGGGCGAAGGGGATTCCCAGAAGGTCCGTCCTGCTTCTGACGCGTGTTACCTGAGTCCATCCGGGTGACCTCGGCGGGGGTACTATCAGAGATTGCCGTACGAGAATCCCCTGTCGCAACCCCACCGCCGGTAAGTAGTACCAAGCCGGATAAACTTACGTTTCTGCTCACCGCTTAGTGTGCGTGTCGGTGTGACGGTCACGGCGGGGCACACCTCGTAGACCCTCCGCAAGCGCCCGCCACTGCAGATCCCACTCCCCTCGGCACGCCGGTCGGGGAACCCCCGTTCCATTTTTGCTCATGTCGATAGTTGTCTACATATATCATGTTGATATGTCTCAACATGATGACCGCCGCAAG
>JAJYKO010000449.1 GCA_021788565.1 Chloroflexota bacterium | reverse complement strand
GGGGGTGAAGATGTGCGCCACGTCGTCCTCCCGTATCCCCCAGGAGAGGTCCGTGTTGATGGCATTCCAGAGCATGGACTCGTGGGTGAGGACGGCTCCCTTTGGACGGCCGGTGGTGCCGCCGGTGTAGAGGATGCACCACGGAGCGTCGGGTCGCAGCCGGCGCGGCGGGGCAGAGCGCCCCGCCCTAACAGTGCTCCGTCACTCACGATGTGATTGGTGTCATCCCGAGCGGGGAGCGAAGGATCTCTCCAACGTGGAGATGCTTCGCTGCCCTTCGGGCCTTGAGGCTGTGCTCGCTCGCCTCAAGTGCTCAGCATGACAGCCGATGTCGATTCCTCTGTGACAAACCACCAGGCCATGGTTCTCTGCCATCCAGCAGGTTAGCAGCGCGCAACGCCCTCCGGAATGGACGAAGGTGGCGTCTTCACCCTTGACCTTGGTCCGTATACCTTTGGCCCTCGCCCGACCGCCTTAGGTCCGTTATGAACGGGCACCATGGCCCGATGCCGTTGAAGCCCGGACGCGACATGCTGCCACCAGGAACAGAGATGCCAGTGGAGAGCGAGTCGCGCTCTCTGGTCCAGCGCTTGCTTTCTAAAGGGCTGTATGTTCCTCCAACGTATCTCGTGGGGTGCGGCGATGTCGGAGCGGCTGTTCGGTCCCTGGAGACAGTTGAATCTGGCCCAACAGTTCATGCTGGCCAGTCTCGTCATTCTGGTCGGAGCGATGATCGGTGTGGGCATCTGGGTTGGCCAGGCGATAGCGGACGGCGTGATCCATCGCACTGGAGCCACCACCGCGCTGTACGTGGACAGTTTCGTAGCTCCGGTGATTCAGAACCCCAGCCCGAGCAACTCGCTCGCCCCCGAACAGATCGCGACGCTTGACGGGGTGCTTGGGAACACGCCTCTCGGCCGCCAGATCGTGGCTTTCAAGCGTTGGGTCGGGGAGGTCGCGTGCTGTACAGCACGGAGCCAGCCATCGTTGGCCAGACCTTCCCAGTCCAGGGAGGGCTCGCGCATGCATGGCAGGGCGAAGTATCCTCAAGGATCAGCGACCTGGAGGAAGCGGAGAACGTCGGCGAGCGCGCTCAGTTCAGTCACCTCCTAGAGACCTACAGCCCGATACACCAGGAGGGCAGCAGCGAGATCATCGCCGTGGCGGAGTTCTACCAGTCTCCAGCAGAGCTGGACCTGGAGATCTCAGACGCACAGAGGCGGAGTTGGCTGGCAGTGGGTCTGGCGACCCTCGCCACCTACCTGCTTCTGACCGGGATCGTGCGCAGGGGGAGCGACACTATTGGCTGTCAGCAGGTAGATCTTCGTGAGAAAGTGGACAGTCTGACGAGCCTGGTGGCCCAGAACGAGGAACTGAGCGAGAGGGTCCGTCGGGCAGCGAGGCGTGCGACCGAGCTGAACGAGCAGTTCCTGCGTCGGGTCAGCTCCGAGCTCCACGACGGCCCTGCCCAGGACCTGAGCCTGTCGCTGCTGCGGCTGGACAGTCTGAGGAGCGAGATCGTGGCCCTTCCTGACAAGGGCACCGACCGAAAGAACGGCGGCGCAATGGACGAGGTGGACACCATCCAGGCGTCGTTGGGCCGTGCCCTGCAGGACATCCGCTCTATCTCGACCGGCATGCGACTGCCGGAGATCGAGGGCCTGACCGTCGCCCAGACTGTTGGACGGGCGGTCCGTGCCCATGAGCGCAGGACGATATCTCGCGTGGAACTGAGGCTTGGGGAGCTCCCAGAGCAGGCAACGTTGCCGGTGAAGATTACTCTGTACCGGCTGATCCAGGAAGCTCTCAGCAACGCCTACAGGCACGGCGGCGGCGTGGACCAGCGAGTGTGCGTGGAGAGCAGCGGGGCGCAGCTGGAAGTGGAGGTCTCCGACGGTGGGCCCGGCTTCGTTTGGAAGGCGGTTCCGGGCGTCGGACAGCACCTGGGCCTGACCATCATGCGCGAGCGGGTGGAGAGCCTGGAGGGGAACTTCCGGGTGGATGCGGCGCCGGGGAGGGGAACGAGGGTGCTGGCAACCCTCCCTGTGAAGGGCGTCGAGGATGCGGAGATGAAATCGATAGGTGAGGATGGGCATTGGCGACAGTAGGATCCAAGTGGCAGTCGTGGACGAAACCCGATGTTCCGCGAGGGGGTGGTGCACGCGCTGGCGGGGGTGCCGGACCTGGAGGTGGTAGGCGAGGGCGCAACGATGGACGACGCGCTACGGCTGGCCCGCGACCTGCTGCCGGACGTCATGATGCTCGACATAAAGATGCCAGGTGGCGGATTTCAGGCGGCTCAGGCTATCGCAGAATGCTGCCCGGTGGTGAGGATCGTCATCCTCACGGCCTCCGAGGACGACGACGACGTCCTCGCGGCGTTGAAAGCGGGTGCTCGGGCGTACGTTCTGAAAGGGGTGTCGGCCGGCGAAATGGCCGAGATCCTGCGTGCGGTGAACGCGGGGGAGGTCTACGTGACTCCGAGCCTCGCGGCCCACGTGTTACTGGACATGGCCAGCTCAGTGCAGAAACTGAGTGTTCCGGCGCGTCATGTAGACGAGCTGACGGAACGGGAGCAGGAGATCATCCAGCTACTTTCCGAAGGCCAGAGCAACAAGGAGATCGGCCAGAGGCTATATCTGACCGAGAAGACGGTGAAGCATTACATGACCAACATCCTGCAGAAGCTCCAGGTGCGCAACCGTGTGGAGGCGGCGCTGCTGGCGCAGAAGCGGAGGAGCGAGTAGTGATTGAGAGGGTCCACCGGGAGGATGGCCTCCCGGTGGAACTGGTTGTGCGCTACTGAACGGCGATGCTGGTGTCCATGCCGCGTTCCTTGTGGGAATCCACCGGGCACCACACTTCGTACTTCCCCGGCGTCAGGTCCACGTCCAGGGTGGCCGACTGGCCCGGGCTGATGGTCTGGGTCTTCTGATCGATCCCCTGGCCGGCGATCTCCAGGCCATGGGGGAACTTGCCCGTGTTCATCGCGGTGAATTGAACGTGTCCGGCCTTCAGTGTCGATGAGCTAAGGGTGATGGTGAACTCTGTGAGCGTTGCTTGGACGGACTGTGCGGTAGCTGTGCCCGCGGAAGCCGCGGGGGCCGACGAAGCAGGGGAAGCCCTGCTGCCGGTGCGCCGTACGCGGGAGCTGCTTGAGGAGTCGTGCCCTGAACGGCCGGCGGGGCCTGGGTCGGCGCTGCTGAGCCGTACCCCGAGCCAGCACAAGCGGTGGTCAAGAGGCCGAGGGCCGCGACAGCCGCGAGACTCAAGATCATACGCCGAATGGTGAGCGGAACTGGTGTGTAAAATCCTGTCACGATGTGTATCCCCTTCCTGTGTGTTACGAGTTCTGGTACGACTGTTGAGAGGATAGCTGGATCAGGATCTGGCCCATAATGGGCGAAGGTGGTCAACCTGGAGCCTACCTTGGTCCAGCGACCTTGGGCCATCGGGTGAGAGGGACGGGGAGACGGGGGGAGTGGGGGACGGAGGGAGTGGGGGACGGCCTGGTTAAAGGATGGCGGCGAGTCAGGTACAATACGGCGGCCGATCTAACCGGTTCCGGCCCGGGGCATCTCGGGGCGCTCGTGCCCTGGCTGCGCTCCGGTTCCATCGGCAAGACAACAAACTGGTTGGAAGGGAGCGTCATGTTCAAGAGGATCGACCACGTCGAGATTGTTTCGCAGGACTTCACGAGGAGCATGGATTTCTACACACGCGTCCTGGGCTTCACGGTGATGGAGAGGCTGAGGATCGACCAGTCGCCGCTGGAGGAGATCGCCTACCTGGAATTGGGCGGGACCGTAGTGGAGCTGATGTCCGTGACAGATCCACGGCCCGCACCGTCCGATCCGTGGCAAGCAGGCTACCGGATGATAGCCCTTGAGGTTGAGGACATGGATAGAGCCGTCGAGTACCTGAAGGGCAAGGGGGTGGAGATCTCCAAGAGCCCGTCGAGCACGGGCAAGTCGAAGAGGGCCGAGATCAAGGATCCTGACGGGCTGTCCATCGAACTGCGGCAGTGGTGACTGGAATGGAGCTGGTGGGTAAGCGGCCGGCGCCGGCGGTCCGGGCCGGTCTGCCGGCCTAAGCACTCTTACATAGGTAGTTCGTAGATTTGTGGGGACACCCCACCCACCGCCAGGCACTGCACCCTGGACCCGCTTTCCACGATGTTACTACGTCGACCTGCTTAGGGGTGCGCGGTCCGGCGCTCTTGCTCGACCCAGAGCTGGGAGGCCGAATCGATGCCTATGGGCACCACCGAGTCTCCGACCGCAACGCGGATGAGTCCTTTCCATGGGGCGACCTCTACCACCTTGAAGCGCGCCCCGGGGACCAGGCCTTTCTGCTTAAGGTAGTCCAGGAACTGAGGGTTCTTTTCGCCGGCCGATGAAATCCTGAGCAGGGTGGCTTCCTCACCCGTTCTCGCCTCGCTGAGGAGGGTTCCCGCCGGCGCCGTGTCGCGAGCGCCGGGGATCGGGTTGCCGTGCGGGCAGGTGGAGGGGTTGTTGAGGAAACTCGCCAATCGTTCTTCAACCTCGGGAGACAGGGCGTGCTCCAGCTTGCACGCCTCGTCGTGAACCTTCGACCAGTCCATTCCGAGGACGTCTACCAGCCACCGTTCCGACAGCCTGTGACGGCGGACGAGCGCCTCCGCCGCCTGTCTCCCCTTTTCGGTTAGCAGGAGGGCTTTGCCCTCCCCCATCGAGATGTATCCCTGCTGGGCGAGCCGCCTCACGGTGTCGGTCATCGTGGGAGCGGAGACACCCATCACCTCTGCCACGCGGGCGCTCTTCACCGGCGGCCTTTCCGTGCCGATGATGTAGATAGCCTCGAGGTACTCCTCAATGGCCGGCGTCGCCAAGATCTTCCTCCCGTAGTGTCCGAGCCGGCGATCCAATGATAGATGCTGCCGTTACGAACGAGCGCATGGAAAGCAAAAATCGCTTGACAGGAGCCGATGGTTAGTATAGCCTAAGTCACGCGATTAGCCTAGTATCATTTTTGCCACATACCGAAGAGCGTCGCGCACCGGCCCTCGCTCGCCTCGGAGAGTCCATCGAAGGTCGCGCCGGCCGAGTAGGGACGGACGGGAAAGGGACGGAAAGGGACTGCGACATGTTAGCACCGCTGCTCATCACCCTGAGGGAAGGACTGGAGGCTGCCCTCATCCTCGGAATAGTGATGGCGTACCTGGCCAGGACAGGTAACGGGCATCGATCGCTCCAGATATGGACGGGCGCGGGAGTCGCGATCCTGGTTAGCATGATCGTAGCAGTCGGCATCTTCTTCACGGTAGCCGAACTGGGAGGGACCGCGGAGCAGATCTTCGAGGGCAGCGTGATGCTACTGGCCGTGGCGATGCTCACCTACATGGTCGTTTGGATGAGGCACCAGTCCTCGGGCATCAAGGCTGGGCTCCACGAGAAGGTTGAGACGGCTCTGCGAACAGGCTCCGGATTCTCCCTCGCGCTGATGGCCTTCATTGTAGTAGTCAGGGAGGGGATCGAGACCGCCCTCTTCTTCTTC
>JAJYKO010000448.1 GCA_021788565.1 Chloroflexota bacterium | reverse complement strand
GCATTCAGGCCAGCCCTGTCAACCGACACCCTCGACCGAGGAGCTTTCCACCGTGAGGTCTCTGCTGTCAAAGCACCCATACCTGGCCGCTTTCGTTCTGCTGGCTGCCGGCATGGAAGCGGCGCTCTACTTCGCTTCAAGGACCGTTGCCCTGGCTCCGACCCAGTACGGAGCCATCGCCGTCGCTACCGCCATGCTCGCCGGCCTGTGCATGTGGATCGTCACGTGGGAGTAGCTCGTCCCTTATCCCCACGAATCCTGCTGCCGAACAAACGGGCGGTCCAGTAACCGAGAACGAGCATGCCCGCACCTACCAATCCCATCACCTGTGCCACGCCGAAAAGATCTGCCAGCTCGCCGATCAGCAGCAGGGGCAGGATAGACGCCACATTGCCAAGCATGATCTGCGCGGCGAAGATCCGGCCGCGGCTCTCCACCGGCGCCCTCTCTTGAAGAATGGTCTGAGACGAGATGATCACCATGGAGAGCGAGAACCCGGTGACCGCGGCGATGGCGCCCACCATTGATACGAGGCTCACCACCTTCGGCATGGTAGCGGGATCTCCCACCATGGAAAGCACATTCTGGAAAACGAAGCTCCATATGGGGCTCACGATCGCCAGAAGCAGCATCCCCACTCCAACGGTAAACAGCCCGGCCACGATCAAGAGCTCCTTGGTCACCCACTTGCTCAGCCGGCTGATCACCGCGGCGCCCAGTGCGAGGCCAACGCCCGCCGGCGCCAGTACGTACACCGTGTCGTCGGCCCTGATCCCAACCACGGTCACCATGTAGCGGGGCCCGAGCTCCGCCACGATGAGGCTCAAGGTGGCGCCGCTGGTAAGCAGCAGCAGCGCGATCGTGGCCATTCGATCGGACGATAGAAATTTCCATGTCACGTGCAGGTCGTCCACAAATCGCCGGATAGCCCGCACGTCTTCGGGGCGCACCGCGGCCTCACTACTCTTCGACCTACCGTGTGGCAGGGGTAGAACCAGCAGCCCGCAAACTCCAAACAGTATCGCTATGAGCACGAAGAGAAAGTGAACGCCAAAGAGTTTGATCAGGATCGGCCCCATGAAAACAATCCCGACCAGTTGGGATATGGTGAAGGTCAAGTTGAAGAGCGAGTTTGCGGTGATCAGCTTCGCCTTCCCCACCAGGGTGGGGATCATGGCTGCCTCGGCGGGCAGGAAGAACTGGCTGATCACCGAGAAGACGAAGGTAACGGAGTAGATCGTCCCGACCGAGTGGCTGAAGAAGACGTAGCCCAGCACCGCGATGGCACGTAGCCAATTGGTGGCGACCAGAACCGCACGCTTGTCCACCCGGTCCACGAGCACACCGGCAGGGGCCGTGAAAAGCACCGAAGGTAAGATGAAGGAGACTATGGCTATCCCTAGCTGAGCCGTGGAGTGGGTGGTCTCCTCGATGAGTACCATCAAGGCGAACCAGATTGCGTTCTGCGCTGTCTGGGAGATGGCCTGGGCGGTCCAGAGAAGCATGAATGGGCGGTTCCGCCACACGGAGCTCACCGGCTCACGCTGCAGGGTCGCAGTATCGCCGCGCAAGGCTAGTTCCGCTCAGCGGGCACGTGAATGTCCGAAAGAGCAGGCCCTCTCGAAATGAACTGCTTCAACCTTCTCTCGAGCACACCACGCTCCAGCAAAACCCGATGATTGCACTTCAGGCAGCGCAACCCGATGTCGGCACCCAGGCGCACCACGGTCCAATCCGTGCTGCCACACGGATGAGCCTTCCGGAGCCGTACCACATCTCCCAGCCTGAAGTCCGTTACCACCGCAGTATATGGACCTCCGACGCCGCTAGACCCCTGGACCCACCTTGTTCGCCCGGTAGCCGTTGATGGCGCTCCGCAACGTGCCCGCGACCCGTCGGGCCGCGTCTTTCCAGTCGGACCCGAGTGACGCCTGTATCACCTGTCGGGACGAGTTGATGACGGCCATCTCGCCGCGGCTGTCGGTCCCGTTCAGTACCGTCTTCTCGAGATCACCGGCCTGAGCCCCCACGCCCGGAATCAGCAGCGGCATCTCCGGTACTAATTGTCGCACATTCGCCAGCTCTCGCGGGTAAGTGGCTCCCACCACGAGACCCACGTTGCCAGTGGAGGACCACCGGCTGGCCCTCCTGGCCACTACCTGGTAAAGGGGAAGCGGCCCTTGGTCAGAGTCGCACACCAGGTCCTGGAAGTCCCCAGAACCGGGGTTGGAGGTCTTGCACAGAAGAAAGACCCCCCTGTCGCCATACTCCAGAAACGGCTCCACCGAATCGAGCCCGAGATAGGGGTTGACCGTGGTCGCGTCGAACCCAAAGACCTCGAAAAGGGCGCGCGCGTACGCTTTCGCCGTGTGACCGACGTCCCCGCGCTTCGCATCTCCGATGACCGGGATCCCGGCGGGTACCGCTTTCACTGTCCTTGCCAGTGCGTCCAGTCCGTATGGCCCGAGCGCCTCGTAGAAGGCCAGGTTCGGCTTGTAAGCGCACACCAGATCCGAGGTGGCTTCGATGATGCCGAGGGTGAACTCGTAAACCCAGTCAGAACGCCCTTTCAGCGGTTCCGGTATTCGTTCTGGGTCCACGTCCAGGCCAACGCAGAGAAGGGAATCATTGCGGCGGCTGCACTCCAGCAACCGGGAGGAGAAGCTGCCCATCAGTAGCCGCGCCGCTTATCGAGCAGGTTGATCAGGGGTTCCCCGGCGAGATACCGGCGCAAATTCTCGCGCAGGATGTCCATGACACGGTCTAGATATGCGGCGAAGTTCCCTGCCATATGGGGAGTCACGATAAGGTTAGGAAGAGCCCACAGCTCGCTGTCAGGCGGCAGCGGCTCCTGTGCGAAAACGTCGAAGGCAGCGCCGGCGATCCAGCCGTCGCGAAGCGCGCGGACGAGCGCGCTCTCGTCCACGATATTCCCCCTCGCGACATTCACCAGGTATGCGGTTGGCTTCATCGCGCGGAGCTCGCGCTCCCCCACGAGACCGCGTGTCTCGGGCGTCAGCGGAAGCGTCACAACCACAAAATCGCACCGCGGCAGCATCTCCAGCAATCGATCCGGCGTGAACACCTCATCCGCCACGCCCTCGCCGCGACTCCGGCGGGTTCCCAGCACTCGCATCCCGAGACAGCGCGAGACGGTGGCCACCTGTTGTCCGATGGCGCCCAGCCCCAATACTCCCACGGTCTTGCCATGCAACTCCTCGCCGTAGTAGGTCCTCTGTCTCTGTGGTCGCCACTCGTGCCTGGCAGTCTCGGCGAGGATCTCGGGGAAGCGCCGTCCCAGCATCACCATCATGGAGAGCACGTACTCCGATATGGAATGCGCGTGCACACCCGAGGCAGTGGTCACCAGGACATCGCTGGCAAGTATGCCTGTATCGAAGATATGCTCGGCGCCCGCGCTGACCAGCTGGACCCACCTCAGCGCTCGCGCCTCGGCAATCGGACCCGGAAGCTGGAAGCCGCAGAATATCTCCGCGTCCCGAAAATGTTCCCTAGCCTTCTCGGCATCCAGCTCGCGCACCACTTCCAGCCCCGGGGCAAGCGCCTTGAGGGTATCGAGGTCTTTCCCACTGAACTTGGCCGTCGTGAGCAGCTTCATCACCCGTTCTTCGCGCTCCAGTCGTAGGGAATATCCGGGGAGTCCCAGGGCGCTCGATACTCATCCGGCTCCTTGTAGTTGTACAGCTCAGTCGGGTAGTTGACGATCAGGGCGGTCTCGGTGCCAACGGCCTTGAAGCCGTGCATCACCAGACGGGGGATCTTGAGGAGGATCGGGTTCCGCTCACCCATGAAGAACTCCTGTACCTGGCCATGAGTGGGAGAGTCTTCCCTCGAGTCGTACAGGACTACCTTCGCCATGCCTTTGACGCAAACAAAGTGGTCCGTCTGTTTCCGATGGAAATGCCATCCCTTTACCATGCCCGGGTAGCAGGCTGTGACGTACGACTGCCCGAATTTCTCGAACACGGGGTCGTCGCTGCGAAGCATCTCCATCAGAAAGCCTCGCTCGTCGGGAATCACCCGCAGCTGTTTTACCACCGCCCCTTCGATCATCGACAAACGCCTCCTACGCGTCCCACTTCCCGCAGCGGCCGCCCCACCTTGCCACGAGCTCGCGTTCCACCCGAATCTCGAGAATCTCGCACAGATTCGAGCACCCCTTGCACTCGAAGGAGGAGGTGCGATAGTTCAGGTCGGATACGCCGAAGCCGCGGAAGGAGGACGGCCGGTCCTCCATGTCCATGTGCTCGTGGGCGAGTAGTGCCGCGCCGATCGCACCCATGATGTGGTGATGCTGTGGGACCTTTATCTCTGTTTTGAGGGTCTCCTCGAAAGCCCTGATCATGCCCAGGTTGGCGGCTACCCCTCCCTGGAACACCACGGGCCCCACTATCTCTTTGCCCAGACCCAGGTTGTTCAGGTAGTTTCTCGCCAGAGCCTCGCAAAGCCCGTAGAGGATATCCGGCACCGAGTGACCCATCTGCTGCTTGTGAATCATATCAGACTCGGCGAAAACGGTGCATCTGCCGGCGATCCGCACCGGCGAGTTAGACTGCAAGGCCGAGGGGCCGAAGTCCTCGATGTTCATCCGCAGCCGGTATGCCTGCTGGTCCAGGAAGGAGCCGGTGCCGGCGGCACACACGGTGTTCATCGCAAAGTCCACAACCACGCCATCCCGAAGGATGATGATCTTGGAGTCCTGCCCACCGATCTCCAGAATAGTTCGCGTCTCGGGGAAATAGTGGGATGCGGCTACCGCGTGGGCGGTGATTTCGTTCTTCACCACGTCGGCTCCCACCATCGCCCCTGCCAGGTACCGGCCGCTGCCGGTGGTGCCCATGCCGGCCACCTCGGTCCCGGCCGGGAGGGTCTCGGCTATGTGTCGGAGAGCTTGCTGTACCACGACGATAGGCTTACCCTCCGTCCGTGCGTACGCGCTCGTGATCAGCTCATCGTTTTCGTCCAGCGCGGCGACCTTGGTGGTCACCGAGCCGACGTCAATCCCCAGGTAAACCTGCACTGTTGCCTCCGTCCGATCTTCGCTTGACGGCCCGCCGCTGCAGCATATCCACAAAAGCCTCCAGTCTGGTGACCAGTCCAGCTTCCGCGGTGTGCTCGTCTATAGTTATGTTCATCATCGGCTTATTGAAACGTTTCTTCGCCGCCCTGGAGACGACGTCGATCATCATTGAATCAGGCCCGCAACCAAAGGCCACCACGCTGATGATCCCATCGATGTCGACTGACTCCGAGAGGTAGTATCCTCCGGCGCCGACCACCTCTCGCTCATAGGTGAAGTAGGGCTTGCCTACCAGCGCGGATATGCCGGCGTTCTGCCCCTCCAGGGATATCATCTCCGGCGTCACCAGCTTCACGTTCATCGAGCGAAGGCGGCCGACAAGGTTGTGGTTCACGAACTCGTCGTAGATGTTGTACGGGTGCCCAATGAGGGCCACAACCAGGGGCCGGGTAGTACGAGTCACTGTACTCATATTGCGAACCGGCGACGGTCTGTAC
>JAJYKO010000447.1 GCA_021788565.1 Chloroflexota bacterium | reverse complement strand
AGACCCACATGACGCATCCTTTTCATAGCGACCGACTCCGTCGTGTTGTGGCTCTGGCCCATCGGCCCGTCCGATGGGCTAACCCACGCTACCACGACCGCGAGCCGGTCGCTTCATTCTGACTAGTGGCCTCATCGAAAGCGTCCCGCCTGAAGCCGCACGCGGTGGACATCCGGTACGAGGTGAATCCGGTGCAGTGGTTCCTGAACGGGCCGGAGGATACGCGCTCGAGCTGGTACCTCGAGGACGCGGCGACGGAGTTCCAGGTCCAAGGCCTCGAGCTGGACTGGATGTGCGTCACTTGGGATGCGGATCTGCGGGACGCGGGTTCTGGCTGGGACTACCAGGAGTTCGACGGCGTGAGGTGGAAGAACATCTTGAAGGACGAGCGCCGCCGGTACCTGCTCAACGCGTACCGCGTGCTCCTCACGCGAGCCCGCCAGGGGATGGTGATCTTCGTGCCGCCGGGAGGTCGGGCGGACCCCACGCGGCCGCCGGAGGTGTACGAGCGCGGGTTCCGGTACCTGGCGGAGGCCGGGGTGCCGGTGCTTGCTTGAGGCCGCGGGAGAGCGAATTGGACCATGGGGCAGAGGCTTGGCCAGGCCAGCTACGGGCGATCGATTTGGGGGAGCACCCTCGGGCGGACGTCGGCGCGTTGCCGGAGTTGGAGCTAAGCGCTTGTGGTGCATGGGGATGACGGCAGCATAACGCTCTGCGATTAGGAATGCGGTGGCGGTGCGGGCGGGTCTGCCCAACTCCGTCGGCCGCGTGCTCACAGCTACAGCGGTTGCGGAGGACGCATAGCATCGTGCGACCAGCGAATCGCCTCTGGATGCACCCATTCCCCGCGAGAATGGCGCCGCAGATAGCCCTCCGAGCGGTGAATCAGCTGGGTAGGAGGCCTGCGGTGGTTCTCGATCCAATGGTGGGCTCGGGGACGTCCCTCGTTGCTGCAAGGCGGGCCGGCCACGCCGCAATGGGATTCGACCTCGACCCTCTGGCCGTGCTGTTGAGTCGTGCGTCCACCACGACGTTCGACGCGGGGCGGCTCGAACGGGCGGCTGCAAGGGCGCGTGAGAGGGCCGCGCAGTACTACTGCAGGGGAGGCCGGTGCCCGCGCTTTCCGGAGACCGCCGACGAGGAGACGCGGGACTTCATTCGCCGGTGGTTCGACGAGACCAACCAACGTCAGCTCACCGCGCTGTCCATCGGGATATCTGGAGAGCGAGACCGGAACCTTCGCCAGCTCCTTTGGTGTGGGCTGTCGCGGCTCGTGATCGCGAAGAAGGGTGGGGCCTCGCTGGCTAGGGACTTACCTCACTCACGACCACACCTTGATCCTAATGCGGAACCCAGTCGTCCCCTGAATCGCTTTCTCGACGCGGTTAGGGAGGTCGGGCGACGTTCACCGTTCCGGGGCGTGCCTGGCGGGAAGCCCGACGCGGACGTCCAGCTCGGCGATGCGAGACAGCTACCCCTCGCCAGGGACTCGGTTGACTTGGTTCTATGCTCGCCCCCGTACGTGAACGCGATCGACTACCTCCGGGGCCACAAGTTCAGCCTGGTCTGGATGGGCTGGACCGTGGGGGAGCTGCGGCTCATTCGAGGCAGTTCTGTTGGCTGCGAGCGAGGGGGGACGCTACACCCGCACCGTGAGGCGGCGTACCGCGCGCTTGGCGAACTAGACGTGCTACCGGGACCTCTGCAGCGTGTCGCCGCGCGCTTCGTCGCGGACATGGGGCGTGTGCTCGAGGAAATGGCCCGGGTGCTCCGTCCCCAGGGGAGGGCCGTAGTCGTCATAGGGGAGCCCGTGGTCCGCGGCGTGCGTCTTAGGAACGGACAAGCACTGCGGGTGCTCGGGGCTAAGTCCGGTCTTCGCCTAATGAGCGCCCGACGGCGGGAGATTCCGCCAAACCTCCGGTATATGCCTCCGCCGGGTTCTCAGGCCGCGGGCGACAAGCTAGGTAAGAGAATGAACCACGAGCTCATCATGCGCTTCGTCGCGGAGGGCTGATTGAACGAACAGCCGGCGGATCCCCAGCAGGTCGACTTCCACGCCGTGCCATCGTTCCAACAGTTGGTCGACTTGGCGAGCTGGCAGCCACTGGAGGAGTACTTCCAGGGGGCGGACGCCAGGATCGCCACCGATGTGAAGGAGTGCGTGACGCTGCGACGGCGTTTGCGCGACGAGCTGCTGTCGGACCCCAAGGTCAAGGGCATGGTGGTCAAGCCGTCCGATGCTGCGCTTGAGAAGGCGGCGCACGATCTGTTCGCTGGTGAAGTGTGTGCGATTGACGGCACGCTGAGCGTCATACCGTCCCAAGCGGGTGGCCGTGCCAGAATAGGGGTGGCGGCAACCTCCTACTCGGGCGACGAGATCAAGCGGGTCCTGTACGTTTCTTATCGTCAACTGGCGAGCGCTGGCGGTACGGCCATCGAGTACTTTCGCCGACTTAAGCAGGTGAACCGCACTTCAGCTCTACTCATGCGCGCTGTGATGGCCTTTACGGAGAGAAACCTCGCCCTGCAGCAGCCCAACAAGTGGAGGATGGTGCATGGAGAGCTCTTGCCGTACGAGCTGTGGGCGGCGTTGGGCAAGGGACGTCCGGTAAGCGAGCGGCTAGACCTGGCCCGTCGCCTCATTGAAGCGCGCAACGTGATTGCGGTGGTTGAAGGAACACACAATATCGAACTGCTCAATTCTGGTGAGATCCTGGAGCCGGGCGAGTACATCGACGCGCGTGACTTGTCCGTGGATCTGGATGAATACCTCGGTGGCCACCGCGACGATGGTCGGGGAGCTCACTTCAATGCCACGGACCGGAAGGACTTCGAGGACTTCAAGGGGTCGTATGGGATGCTCATTCGCGTGGGGGTGTTCAAGGTGGGTCCAAAGGCGTATCTGTTCCAGGCTCATCGCGACGTGTTCCCCGAAGCAGCCGCTGTTGTGATGCGCGACGCCATGCACCAACCATTGCGGGGCTTCCCGCTATTGCTCGACTACGCGGACCGGATCTGCGCATACAACCTCAAATCGTCCGATTTCGACAAGCAAGTTCAGTTCAAGACGGCTCAGCTGGGCTGGGAAGCCCTAGCCACAGAGATCGATCCAAGGAAGACGCGGAGGCCGTAATGACGCTTCTGGGGTTCACCCACTTTGACAGCGCCAATACCAAGGGCTCAATCTGCGACATGCTAGCGCTGAAGGAACGCGCCGACGGTGTGTTTCGGAACAAGTACGTCAATCTGGAGTCGACTAACAACAAGCTGTTCGTGGGCCGGATAGTCGAGGGGCCGTTCTTCGTGCCGGAGGAGGTCTCTCGCGATTCTGCTTTCGCACAAACGGCCATTCTGAGGGGAGAGGAGTTCAAGGCGCTGCCGAACTACTACACCCTCGCACGCCTGGAGCTGCTTGGCGAGAGCCGCGACGGAGGGCGACTGTTTGGCACCAATACGCGCCCGCTTCCGAAGACCCCAGTACGGGATCTTACCCAGGACGAGATTCAGAAGTTGATCGGTATCGAAGGGGAGATGGCCCTCGGTTCGCTATACGGCTATCCCGATGTGCAGGTCAAACTCTCAGCGGCGTCGAAGAGGGTGCTCCCCAGGAATATCGGCGTCTTCGGGACGGTGGGCAGTGGAAAGACAAATACGGCGCAGGTCATCATCGAGGAGGCGTCGCAGAACGGATACGCTGTGATAGTGGTGGACGTAGAAGGCGAGTACGTGGAGATGAATCAGCCGACTAGCGAGAGTCACCTCATTCCACGCCTGAAGGCGCACGGCAAAGACCCGCAGGGCCTCAGCGACTTCCAGGCTTTTCATCCTCAGGCGAGTGAAGCCTCAGTTCCCTCGTCGAAACCATTCAGCGTTCCCTTTCGGGGCATTCGGCCCCATGTGGTTTCGGAACTGGCCGACCTCACCGAACCACAAGAGGGAGTGTTCCTCAAGATTGTGGAGGCGCTGCAAGCAGAAGCTGTGAAGAGAAGGGGCAAATCCAAGAGCAAGAGCTCGGCGCTAGCGTTTCTCGAGGGAGATGACGTGGAGGCTGAGGAGCTTACGCTCGAAGCCGTGATCTCGCGCGTGCCGGAGTACGCGGAGCAGGCAGGCAAGGGTACACAGTGGGCACTTTCGCGCAAGCTGGAGGCGCTCAAGCGAACCAGGATGTTCGACTCGGGCCCGAGCCTCGACGCCAGGGATTTGCTCAAAGCGGGCCGGGTGTCGGTGGTTGATGTGTCCTCGGTGACAAGCGATGCGGCAAAGAACCTCGCAATAGCCTGGCTACTTCGACTGGTTTTCGAGGCTAAACTGAGGGACGAGAGCGCGCCTAAGACCCTTGTGGTGATTGAAGAGGCTCACACTTTCGTGAGCCGAGAGTCGAAGGACCGGATGACGGCGACGCTAGACATGCTGAAGCTCATCGCAAGGCGCGGTAGGAAGCGCTGGCTCGGCCTAATGTTCATTTCGCAGCAACCCTCCCACCTGCCAGACGAAGTGTTCGAACTGTGCAATACTCGCTTCGTACACGGGATTAAGTCGGAGTTCAATCTGCGGCCACTGCGAAATACTAGCGGTGACGTCGTTAGCGAGTTGTGGGACATGGTGCCCGCGCTTGGGCCCGGTCAGGCACTCGTTGTGAGCCCGCAGTTTAACCATACAGTCTTGGTTGAGGTGCGACCAAGCTACACCAAGCGTCGCCTGACCGAGTGAGGAGGGGCACGTATGAGCGCTGGCCCTCTCCACATCAAGGCCGATGACCTTGATGAGGCGTCCATCTTCTTCTACCGCCTCTGGGCGCACGCTGAGCTCGGCGTTCACCCCGCCGCGCTTGTACTCAAGGAGCCGGAGTACGTGGTGGTTGGTACGGAATGGGTGCTCTTTGCGAGCAGAACGCGGGCAGATGTCGAAGAGGTGAATCTGATTGCCCAGGATACGGGGCTGCCTGTGATATGTGCAGCTCCGAGCCTCGGCCCGGCGCTGCCTGGACTTGATGTCGCAACGGGCAGATTCAGCGGGCCCGACAGCCTGAAGCGCGTCGTTGAGGTGCTAGCCCGGTCGGCACGCGAACTTCCGCCTGCGTCCGTCGGGCGTGACCCCCTGTTGGGTCGGTGGCACACGACTGCCACCGGCGCGTTTGAAATCTGGAACGGACGCCAGCGCCGGCTGATATGTTCCAGCGACGGCGACTCGGAGTTCGGCTACACATGGGAGGCGACAAACCCGCAAGGTCTCTTCTTCTTCAGGTCGAAGTCGTGTAAACGACAGGGCAAGCAGGTGGCGGTGGGATCGTTCAAGCTCTCGGAGCAGAAGCGCGAGCGGGGATCATACTGGAACCTCGATCTCGCGGTCGCGGACCAGCGCAGCGCGGCACTGTTGCATCTCACGCCCGTCGGCGCCGGGTACAAGGTCTTTGCGCGTCAACTCCCTTCGACATACACCTCCCTCGCTTGGTTCTAGTGGACTGTCTCAGCTATCCCGCTAGCGCCGATGCGGTGCCGCGGGGTGCTGTAGGCCCAGTGGAACGGGCGGCACGTCTTGTTGTGGCCCCGGATGTACTGCATGAGCTTGCGG
>JAJYKO010000446.1 GCA_021788565.1 Chloroflexota bacterium | reverse complement strand
TTCGAGGGCTGTGGCGAGCCTGGTGTTGACACTTCCAAGGATGCCACAAATCCCGATCGGAGGCGTCCCTTCTTCTATGTTAATCGCTTAAGTGAACCGTATTGCTGCTAAACCTCGACAGCAAGACTGACGACTTCCATCAACGAGCCACGGCCGTTTTACGAAGTTGCCAGCGGCACTTTCCATCGATTCGCGTTGTTCAGAAACCTGTGGATCTCGTATCCGTCACGGACTACAACGAGATCTATCACGTCGCCAACGACACCTGCCAGAGAATCCTCGAGGAGGAAGGAAGAGATGAACGGGAGTACTTCGTATACCTTTCGCCGGGTACTCCGCAGATGCAGATCGTCTGGATTCTCCTTGTCCAGTCCGGCCTGTTGCCGGCTCGGATGATCGAAGCTACCTCCCCCGACCTGGTTGCTCCCGGCGCGCCGCGCTGGCGGGAGGTGAATCTATCGATTCGCGACTTTCCGCAGGTAGTGAACCCCGGCGAGACTGTGCGGCTCGTTAGCATTCTCCAGGCACAGAACGACAATCTGACAGCGGAGAACCGGCGGCTTCGGGCCGAGGTCGAGGCGCTAAAGTATGGCGCTCACCTGCTGCCAGACAGCGCAATCACCGATGGTTTCGCGCTGAGAGACTATCTGGCAGCCCAGGAGCGGTTTCTCTACGCGCGTGCGCTGGAGCAGGCTGAGGGAAACGCCGCGGCCGCGGCACGCCTACTGAGTATCGATCCAGCGGCGTTCCGAGCGAGGACTGCCGCACTCGGACTTCGCTCTCGCCGCCGTCGCGCCAGAGCCCTAACGTAACTTCAATTACCTTCTTGACCGGCCCAGGAATCGGAGTAATCTTCGATAACAGGTGATCGTCCCCGAGACGTCTCGAGGTGCTTGCCCGAGGAGATAGACAATGCTGAGCGCGTTGATCCTGGAGAACTTCAAAGCCTTCGGCCGCCGGCAGGTGATCCCCCTGGCTCCCATTACCCTGATCTTCGGCGCCAACAGCTCGGGGAAGAGCACGATATTGCAGTCGTTGCTGCTGTTGAAGCAGACGCTCGCTGAGGAAGACACCGGTGACCGTCTCTTGGTTCCGCAGGGTGACCTAGTAAAGCTGGGCAATTCCGATGAGATGCTGTTCAGGCGAGACCACCGGAACGCCTCCGAGATAACACCGCTAGTGTCGACGGATCGCGTTGGGAAGGAAAGCCTTTCCCGAGCGCTCTCGCTGCTAGGGCTCCGTCCTCCTGAATCCTTCGGCATAGGTGTCAGCTTCGGTTTCGACCCATCAGCGAAATCCTTTGTGCTGGACGGCGTGCCCTGTTACTGTGGCAACACAGAAATGCCGGCGTTCAGATTGGAGCCTGTGCAGGCGGCTCTCGATCATGAACTGGGGACGGATGCCGCACGGAACGGATGCCTGGCTAGGATCGGCGGTCTGAACGCGAACCACCCCTTCTGGCAGGCGTGCTACGCTGATTTCATCGAGCCCCTCAATGTAGCGGACTTGTCAACCCTCTTGCGGTTTGTCGGAATACCGGTCGAGTCGGAGGCGGCAGGGTCCCTTAAGCCCCTCACGTTAAGTAATGCTAGAGATTCGATTCGAGCGTTGCAGGGTTGGCCCAAGGAGTTGGTGCAAGAGGCAGCGGGCTGGGCGAGGGTCTACCTCGAGGATCAACCACCCGAGGTCCTCGATACAGCGCTTCGCGCGTTACAGGACGGAACGGATCTACCGGTGGAATTTGCCAAGGACTACATCTGTGCTGTGCTTAACAAGTTGCTCGGGGCCTGCTTTGCCGAGAATCCGGAAGAGGTTCTTGAGTACGTCTGGGAGTCCCCGGCCGTAGACCAGATGCGCAGACTCGTCGAAGCCCTGGTGGTCCTCGACGCAATCGAGTTGGGGGGCGACGAGTTGCAGGACGAACTGAACGATCTCGAAGCATTCTCGGTGCGTGAGAGCGACTTAACCGCCAACACCAATTGGGAAAGGGTCCGCGCTCTCATGGAGCGTCGCTTGCTCGCCCTGGCTGACTACAGTATTGACCGGTTCATTCGTGATGTCCAGGAGAGGAATGCTCTGCAAACGCTAGGCATGCAAGGCTTTTTGCCGAGTCATCTTCCATTCCCGGGGCTTGTCGATGGCCACCTGAGAACGCTCCTGCAGGCCCTGTTCAAAGGTGACAGACCTTAGTTGTGGGACTTGCTGCCTGACCTGATCCAACTCAGTCTGTCCCTATCCCAGGCGCTCCGTCAAGAACTGCAAAAGTTGGTCTATCTCGGGCCACTTCGCGCGAACCCTGAGCGACACTATACGTTCAGCGGCAACATGGCGCATGATGTCGGCAAGTCCGGTGGCGAAATGCCGGACATCCTATATGGGCAACAACGGCTCGTGGATGAGACAAACGAGTGGCTGAAGCGCTTTGGCACCGATTACTCTTTGCGGGTGAGCCGATTCGAGAGAAGTGGTTTTGGGTTGGACCTCGTTGACGATGGCCAGACGGAGACTGCGGTCAGCATAGCCGACGTGGGCTTCGGCATCAGCCAGGTGCTGCCGATAATCGTTCAGAGTTTTATGTCCCAGGATACCACCGTACTTATCGAGCAGCCCGAATTGCACCTCCATCCGCGCTTGCAGGCGGAGTTGGGCGATCTCTTCGCGGACTCGATGGCCGATCAGCACAATCAGTTCATTATCGAGACTCACAGCGAGCACCTGATCCTGCGGTTGCAGAAGCTCATTCGGAAAGGCCAACTCAAACCATCCGATGTCTCGGTCGTCTACGTCATGAAAGGCGAAGAGGGCTCCGTTTGCTGCCCGCTACGGCTGGATGAAGAGGGCGACTTCATCGACGAGTGGCCTGAAGGCTTCTTCGAGGAAGGCTACAAGGAGATGTTCGAGTAGCCATGCTGTTGTCGACCGTCCATCTGCCCAGGCTATACAGCGATTTACCGGCCGATGAAGCCGGTGCCAGGCAGCACTGCTCCCATATGCTGGACCTGCTCCGGGACATGGACCGAAACTGCATCCTGCTCGTCGATCCGGACAACGTCATGAGTGGCGAGATGTTCAGAGGAGTGCGTAAGTGGCCGCAGAAATATCGGAAGAAGGGCCAGGAATTGCTCACGGGGTTGCGCAATCGCAACCGGATGATCAAGCTCGGAAATGGTAGCGCCATGGAGGTCGCTTGCAGCGCTCCGGGCTGCCAGCGCGCTGCGGTAGTAGCGAAAGCGGGAACACCCGAATTGGTAATTGGATTGGAGGAATGCAGCAAGTGCGCATCATTTGCTGAAGGCGGAGTGGCCGTTACAGGCATTAGCGACTACCAGCTGTCATCGTTCGTCGCCTCGCGTGGGAAAGCCGAGCGTGGTTATGTGCTGACGGACGGCCAATGGAGCAAGACGGAGTTTGAACAAAGGGTCTGGCAGCCGCTTTTTCGATATGCCAAGGATGCGAAGATCTTCGACCGCTACATTGGTCGCCATCTTCAGCGCTAACGAGGTGCCGGATTCTACCCAGAGCTGAAACGTGAGTACTCCAATTCCATTGAGTGGATCGTCGGGCAGTTCGCCTCACTTTCGGCGGGCAAGACTGCGCGAGTCTTCGAGATTACCTGCGGACTGGAGGAGAGCAGGCTTTCACCAGAAGATATGGTCGGAGCAGCCGAGGTCCTCCGTAGGTTTGCCGGGAGGCTCTCTAGAGAGTACGGTCTTCACATAGCCATGAACGTGAAGGCGGAAAGGCACTCCGCCGAGATGCCTCACGCCCGGTGCATCATCACGGATCAAATCGCGCTTAGTGCTGATTGCGGCTTCGACCTGCTCAAGCGTGACGGGCGCATTCGCGACGTAGTCATAGGCCTACTGCCGAATCGTGGAGAGATCGAACGCCAGGCTCGCCCTCTTCCAGATGTGCCTTCGGCATAGCCAATCGAGTACACGGAGCAGGCCTGTGGCGACTGGCGCATTACGCCCCAGGGCGATTCCTGCCCTTGGGAAGAAGATTCCACCCCTCGGCTTCTAGGGCTGCTCTCACATCCCCGGGCTGCGCCGGATGACCGATCAGCCTTCGCTGCTCCTCACGCTCCGCGAGTCGGGCTCTTACCTCGTGTAGTCCTGCCAGGTTGTCGTCCACCGTTCCGTCTGGAGACCTGAACTCGGCAGCGATCTCGTCGCGGACCTCAATTCCCCAGATTTCACTGAAGTATGCCATACGCCTCCTCCCGCTCGACGCATACAACTCCAGAGGCGAGCGAATATCGATTCCTCGATAACGCAGGTCGAGATAGGCCGTCGAGAGAGCTTTCAGAACCACCTGGCCAATTGTGAGTATAACATGTGGGGTTGTAGATCTTGGTCGACAGGCCGTCCGTGCCGCAACCCGCCTTGACTTCCCAGTACTGGGCCCGCATAGTAGGAGTGGGGTTCGCTCGGGCCGCGACCGGCTGGAGAAGAGCTCAACCTGGGTTGCGCGACGAGGGAGGTAGCGGTGGGACGGGTTATCCTGGTGAGACATGGAGAGACGGAGTTCAACAGGACGGACCGATTTCGGGGGCGGGTCGACGTGCCCCTGAACGAGACCGGGCTGTGGCAGGCCGAGATGGCGGCTCGCGCCATCCGCGAGCGGTACCACGCCTCGGCCGTCTACAGCTCTCCGCTCTCCCGTGCCATGAAGACAGCGGAGCCGATAGCCCGCGAGGCGGGGCTGGTCGCCCGCCCTCTGCCGGGCCTGCTGGAGTTCAGCTACGGCGATTGGGACGGCAAGAGCTACGAGGAAGTAGCGAGGGAGTACCCGGAGCAGTACCGTCTCTACCTCACGGAGCCGCAGCGGGCGGAGATTCCAGGCGGTGAGAATCTCGGCGACTTCCGGCGGCGCGTGGCGGCGGCCGTCGAGCAAGCCATCTCGAGCCACCCCGACGAGACCATCGTTCTGGTTGCGCACCGTCTGGTGTGCCGGATGATGGTCTGTTACCTGCTCGACTTGGAAGACGAGAAGCTTCCGCGGCTGGAGGTGGACAACGCCTCCATCAGCCTCTTTGAGAGGCGAGAGCCCGAGAGATGGGTGGCGCTGCTGCTGAACGACACCTGCCACCTCCGTCAGTGATGAGCGATGAGTGCTGATGGCTGATGACTGATGACACTATTCGTGTCCTGATCGCCTCCAATTATGTGGTGACTCGGGCTGGGCTTCGAACGATCCTCGACGGCTCGGGAGAGGCCGCGGTCGTCGGTGAGTCGTCCCTCGAGGACGTCCTGGCCCAGGCCTCGTCGGTGCATCCTGACGTAATCCTGCTGGACGTCTCGTTCAGCGAGCAGGACGAGTTGGAAATCCTCTCCCGCCTGACTTCGGAGCTGTCGTCGGTGGGGGTGGTGGTTCTGAGCGGCGACCCGCGAGACGCGCCGGCCATGGAAGCCCTGCAGGCTGGAGTCCGCGGCTATCTGCTCCGGGACGCTTCGCCGGAGGAGATCGTCGAGGCGGTGAGAGCGGTAGGCCAGGGGTTGATGGTCCTCCACCCTGCCGTTGCCCGGGCCCTCCTCGGGAGTAGCCGCCCTCAACCACCGCCCGCTGCCGATGAGCCGCTG
>JAJYKO010000445.1 GCA_021788565.1 Chloroflexota bacterium | reverse complement strand
TTTGCAAAAATGGCCTTGCCGGCCTCCGCGGAGCCGCCTCCTGCCGCGGCGCCAGATGCGGACGTGCCAGAACCCGAGCCAGCCGCGGGAGATGCGGGAGTGGCCGGGGTTGCCGCCGCGGGGGCAGCGGTGCCGGCCGCTGCTGGTGCAAGCGGTTGTTCGGTAGCCACCTGGGTAGCCGGAGGCTCGGTCGCGGTAGCCGTCTCGGTCGCCGAAGGTTGCGCCGCTGGAGGCGCTCCAGCCGCCGGGAGCTGGGTTGCCGCGTCCGCCTGTTCTGCTTGAGCTTCGGCCGCCTGGGCGGCTGCCCGCTGGCTGCCCTCGAACTGCAGGATTGCTGCCGACAGCAAGAGGCCCATGACCACTGCCACGGCAACCATCGCGAGCCCTGCCAGGTTAACGCCCCGCCGTGTCTGGGGAGAGCTATCTCGTCTCATGGTCATTACCTCAACGTCGCAACATATTGGGCCACCCATTCCGCTTGCTGCTGGGTCATGGGCGGAATGAGGGTAGGCATCTTCGCCTGGGGGTTCACGCTTTTAGGGTTCTCCAGATACTTGAGAATCCAATCGGCGCTCCGCTGGCTCCCAATGTGGGTGAGGTCTGGACCCACTTGGCCACCTTTCCCGTTCACCGAGTGGCAGGAGAGACAGGGCCCGCTCTCAAAGACATGCTTCCCGGCTTCTTGTGCAGCCGTGAGCTTGGGCGGCGCCGCTTTCGGACCAAGACTGAATTGCGGCCCCGTGGTAACCAGCGACATCGCCGTCGTGTAAGTCACGCCGTAGGCCTGTAGGGTGAGAAAGACCAGGGCCACCACGGCAAGGGCTGTCAGGTTCATCGCCAGCCTGCGTTGCACAGGATGCCTGATCCAGCTCCGATCGATGAGCGGAAGGGCGAAGAGGAACAGGATGACGGCGCCCGGCACAACGGCCACCCCTACCCATTCCAACTGGCCGGGGAAGTACTTCAAGAGTTGGAAGAGAAACATAAAGTACCACTCCGGGCGCGGGACATAGCTTGTGTTGGTGGGGTCGGCCTTGTCCTCCAGCGGGGCCCCGACGAAGACCGCCAGGGCTACGATGACCAGAAACACAAACAGCGAGAAGAGGGCATCTTTGTGGATAGTGTGAGGGAAGAAGCTCTCGCCCCGCTTCTTCAACTCGTCATAGCGTTCGTGGTAACGTTTTCGCCTGTCGATCTCCATTGGACCAGCCCTCCATGGCAATACACGCCATTCTACGTGTGAACAGCCTTCCGAAACGTGTCTCGCGCTACGCCCTGCGCTATTTCCTCCGCAACCGGGCCAGGGGATCCACGTGCTCCAACTCTGGAGGAGCCGAGATACCCAGCTTGACCACCAGATAAAGGTGAGCCGCGATAACACTTACGATCAGAGCGGGGAGCAGCAGCACGTGCATAGCGTAGAAACGGGTGAGAGTAACGGCCCCCAGGTCGGCTCCTCCCCTGAGTAGCTTCAGCAGCCAATCCCCTATGAACGGTACGGTTCCCGCCATATTGGTCCCCACCGTGGTCGCCCAATAGGCTTTCTCGTCCCAGGGCAGCAGGTAGCCGGTGAAGCCGAAGCCCATGGTAAGGAGAAAGAGGACGACTCCCACGATCCAGGTGAGTTCACGAGGGTACTTGTAGGCGCCCATAATGATGATCCGCAACATATGGAGGAGGACCAGCACCACCATGGCGGAGGCCCCCCAGTGGTGGAGTCCCCGGATGAAGCTGCCCATCACGGCATCGTTAGATATGTAGCTGACGCTGTCGTACGCGTGGTCCGGGCTGGGCGAGTAGTACATGGCGAGGAAAATTCCAGTTACTACCTGAAGCACGAAGACGAAGAGAGTGGCGCTACCGAAGGTGTACCACCAGCCCACTCCCTTGGGGATCTTTCGGAAGAGAAGCGGCGAGAAGGTGCGCGTCAAATCCGCCCGCTCGTCGATCCAGGAGTAGACTTTGCTCATGTTACGCCTCCACCTTGTCGGGGATCCCCAACCGGAATTCCTCGTACTTGATAACCAGCTTCCCGTTCGTCACCTGGTTCTCCAAAGCATCCAGGGGACGAGGCGGCGGGCCTCCGAGAACCCGGCCGTCGAGGGCGTAGCGGCCGCCATGGCAGGGGCACTCGAACTGTTTGTCGTCGGCGTTCCAGTTGTAGGCACACCCCAGATGGGTGCAGCGGGCGACGAAAACGTTGAAATTGTTGGCCCCCCGACGAACTACCCAGACCGACTTGCTCGTGTCCTCCTCGATCCACCCATCTTTCTGAGCCATCGTGAATTGCACGAGTTTCGGCACTCCCACCTGGAAGCCATCCACCGGTCCAAGGGTTTCCGGGGAGCCCCGTTCTTGTGATAGCAAGGGCGAGGCGGCGAATATGGCCGTCGCGGAGCCCACAGTTGCCGCGACAAAAGCCCCTACCGCGGCGATGGTGTATCCTAGAAAAGACCTCCTGGTGACTTGCTCTTCATTCCCTATCTCATCCATCTGGCGATCTCCTTCGTTCGGCCGCGATTGCCGTTCAGGCGACTATCCGTGCAGCCCAGCACCTTCTTCCAGTACGGCCCGCAGCAGTGCATCGGGGGTAGCCACCCCCACACGCCGTTTGTAGAACATCTCCATCCCGGGAGCATTCAGGCCGAGAACGATCAACAACGTCCGGCCTTCACTGCTGAGCAGCTGTATCGGTATCGAATCCTTTAAGTCTCGCTCCACCAGCAACACCTGCGGTTCCAGCTGGCGCAACCCTTCGGTTGCATCGGGCTTTCGCGCGTCGATACATACCACCTGGAGTTGCGGTTCTGCCTCCAATAGGCAAGCGATGCCTTGAGCGAAAAGAGGATTGGTGAATACGATTGCGACTCGCCGCTTTTCCGTGCCCATTCCCTAGAGTCAGCCAACCTCCAACGTCATGGGTATGCTAGCGGGCTATAGCGAGCTTCACCATCCAACATGGGATATAATCAGGATATAGAGGAGATACATATCACGGCCGAGTGAGATGTATCTCTCGATTGTCCCCGGGTTAGAGCATCGATTCGACAGGCCATGGAGCATCCTCCGCGACCAGCATCCCCTGGCGGACAGCGTACGCGGCGATCTCGGCACGGTTGCGAACATGCAGCTTGGCCAGGATGTTGTGGAGATGGTTCTTAACTGTGCCTTCGGTGATAACCAGTTGTGCGCCGATCTCCTTGTTGCTGGAGCCGCGGGCGACGAGAGTCAGGATCTCTCGCTCCCGTTCGCTTAAATGAGGATCCGACGAGGAAACGGCAGGGACGGTCCAGTTCATCGAGAACTCTTTCAGCAGCCTTGCCGCCACCGCGCCCGATATGGGCGCTTCACCCTTGACGACCCCCGTGATCGCCTGGACGAGGATTTCGGGCTGGATGTTCTTCAGCAGGTAGCCGTGGGCGCCAGCTTTGATGGCCTCGAAGACGTGGTCGTCCTCGTCGGAGATAGTGAGGATCAAGATCTTGATCCTCGGTATCTTCTCCAGTATGGCCCTCGTTGCCCGAATTCCATCGCAGAGGGGCATCTGTATGTCCATCAGCACCACGTCTGGACGGAGGGCCATGGCTTTCTCGACCGCATCATATCCATCTTCCGCTTCTCCAACCACCTCGATGTCATCACGGGCGGCCATAAGGGCGGATAGCCCCCGGCGAAACAGAATATGGTCATCCACCAGTAAAACCCTAACCATGTCAGTTACTCCTTGTTTTCTCGGGTTGAAGCGGAATCGTCACCGTGACGGTCGTTCCCCGGCCTGGCTCGCTATCGACGAGCACTCGCCCCCCGATTTTGGCGATCCTCTCCCGCATTGTGGCGATTCCGTAGTGGCCTTCTGGCATCCCACCGGTCTCGGCCGGATCGAAGCCCCAGCCGTCGTCGCCGACGATTATTCTCCCGGCGCTATCTTGACGCTCCAGCTTGACCCAGGCATTTGCTGCATGGGCATGCTTCCGCACGTTGGTCAGGGCCTCCTGCACCACCCGCACCAACTGGAGCTCCGTCTGCAGGGGCTGGTTCGAGGGGAAACCCTCCTGGACTTCCAGCCGCGCCGGCACCCCCGACTGCCGGCTGAACTTCTCCAGGTACTCTTCCAGAACCATCTTCAGTCCCCCATCGGCGCGAGCCGACACTCTCAGTCCCACGATAGCCTCCCTGACGTCCACGTAGGTATCGTCGGCGACCTGTTGAATCTCGGCGAGCGCAGCATCTACCTCCTGACGCTCCCGCCGGTGTAGCATCTCCCGCGCACTCTGGGCCTTCATACTAAGATAGCTCAGCGTCTGAGCCAGGCTGTCGTGCATCTCCCGTGCAATGAGGTCGCGCTCCTCCAGAGCTGCCAGGGCCTGAGCCCGATCGTGGAGCAGGCCGTTGGCGATAGCGACCGCCGCCACGTTGGCCATCTGGGTCGCGAGCCTTCGTTTCTCCGCGCCGCACGGTCTGTCCGAATTGGACCCAGCGCAGAGAGTGCCTAACAGCTGGGACCCCATTTTCAGGGGTAGGGCGAGGCAATGCCGGCAAGAGGGGCATTCCCCCGCCGGGCGCAGCGGCCCCTCATGAAAGATCTCGCGAGGCTCACCCACTTCCAGCGTCTCCCAAGGAAACCGACTCTCGGTGGCGACGAGCAGCTTCTTTGGTGTCGCTGAGGCCGGCGTCTGAAGGGTCAACTCCCGACGGGGGGAACCAGACAGCGCCACGCCCAGACAGTCGGCTGCAAGAGTCTCGCGCCCCCTCAAAAGAATCGCGGCAAGGATGGTGTCCATCTCCAGGCTGGATGTAATTTCCACCCCGACCTGACGCAACATCTCCGACTCCTGCTCGCGCTGCTGGGAGCTCTCGATCCGACGAAACAGCAACTGGGTGGTGGCGAAGGCAACGACGAGCACACCCAGCAGGAGCACGGCCTCGTCCGGCCAGGGATGGACGAAACCGGATATCAGCTCGTGGCGCGCGTAATCGATCAGGATGATGGCTGCGGTGGGCAGGAAGACCGCCCACCAGCGGAGGCCGGATAACCTCACACCGAACTCTCCCTTCCGGCGCTCCAACTACGCGGTTCTAGCGCATGGCACACCTTTAACTTGGTTCAGTATTATACGACAAAATAGCTCTTTTGTTTATACCCGAACTGATTCAAAAAAGGTCGGTATCCATCGATACAGTGAACGGATCTATTCGGGGATTATTCGCTCAAATCGTTTCGTGGCTTTGGGCTGGTGCACGTAGTGCCGGGAGCTCTCCGTCCACGAACGGCGCCTGCGACGTCGATCGAGTCCAGATGCAGAGGTCGGATCTCCTCGGAGGACCAAACGACAGGAGGGGCGCTCCCATGCCCCTCCTGCCCGGTTGCTGGCGACAGCGCTGCCCCTCACGCTTGCGCTGCTTGCGGGATCGCTACATCGCGCCGGTGTAGGCTTTGTCCAGTTGGCTGCTGCTCATTCCGGTCTCGCTCATCAGCATGTTCCAGAAGGACGTGCCGGAGCCGGCCTGAAGCCACATCGGGCCGCTCGTTCCAGCCAGATCGGCTACCATTTGCTTCGCGAACTGCATCACGATGGCGCCCTTGACCTCGGTCTGCCA
>JAJYKO010000444.1 GCA_021788565.1 Chloroflexota bacterium | reverse complement strand
TGATCGGCCCTCTCATCGCATTCATCTTTCAGACAATCATCGGCAGGTGACCGCGTGCAGCCGATCTACCGGGTACGTCAAGGGCTGAACAACTTGAACGCCCGGGCGCAGCCCGCCGATTGGGCGATCGTCAACCGATACCTATCGTCGGTGGAGGTCGAACTCTTCAGCCAGATGGAGCCGGCCGATCAGCGCCACTCTATCGGGGTGCTGCGCTCGCTTCTGGCGGCTGGCGTCACGGACACGGCGTTGCTCAAGTCCGGTCTGCTCCACGACGTGGGAAAATCCCGCTGCAAGATCGGAATCGTCTATCGCTCGCTGGCGGTTCTTCTGACCGCGGTTTTTGGTGGTCTCCCAGAGGTCCTGACCTGGCAGTTCCGGGAGAGCATCTTCACCCCCTTCTACGTGCTCGAGAACCATCCCCGCATAGGCGCCGCCATGCTTGTGAAGGCAGGCTGCGAAGAGCGAGTTTGGAGGTTGACAGAGCTCCATCAGCTCAATCCGGCCCTGGTCGGCAGCGTCCCTGACAACGAGTGGGTTCGTTGGGCGCTGGCAGCCCTCCAGAAGGCTGATAGCGAGAATTGAGGTCTTGTACCCATGAAGCAGGTCACGATCATCGGACTTGGACTAATCGGCACATCCCTTGGCCTGGCTCTAAAACAGCTGAAGAACCCCCCGAAAGTGGTGGGGAACGACGTACAGTACGACGCGGCAACTCGAGCGTCGAGGCTGAAGGCAGTGGACAGGGCGGAGCGCAATCTCCAGGAAGCGGTGTCCGGCGCTGACCTGGTGGTAGTGGCAACTCCGGTGAGCGTGATACCGGATGTGCTGCGGGCGGCCGTCCCGGCTTTGTCCAGCGGGTGCGTTATCACCGATACCGGCAGCACGAAGCGCGAGGTCGTCCGCCTCGCACGCGAGATTCTGCCCTCTTCCCTCAGCTTCGTGGGCGGACACCCGATGACGGGGAAGGCGACCGGCGGGGTAGACGAGCCCAGCGCATCCCTGTTTCAGAGTGCGATCTACTGTCTGACCCCGGTCGCGTTCACGCCGGAGCCGTCTGTGGCGGCCGTCGCCTCGATGGTCCAGCAAATCGGCGCGTCGGCATTCTTCCTCGACCCCATCGAGCACGATGGTCTCGTCGCGGGAATCAGCCACCTCCCTTACCTGCTGTCGGCCACCTTGATGCGCGTGCTGGCCTCGGAGACCGCGTGGAGAGAGATGTCGGACCTCGCCGCCGGCGGCTTCGAGATGACGACCAGACTCGCCGGCCGCGATCCCAAGATGTACGCGGACATCCTCGGGACCAACTCCGACAACATGGTCCGCTATCTCGACAGGCTGATGGCCGAATTGAGTGTCATGCGGGAGAGACTGGTGAGCGGCCAGTCGAGCGTGGAGCCAGCCTTGAAAGAAGCGCAGGACAAACGGCTGGAATGGGAGGAGAACCGTCGCAGAGCACAGCAGGCGCAGCAGTAAACGCATGGAAAGGTCATGTACGCCCGTAGGGGCGGTTCGCGAACCGCCCCTACGTTGTTGTGGTTGTTCTACTTGATCTCGACGCCCGCGCCGGCTTCCTTCAGCTTGGCGGCGGTCTTCTCGGCCTCGTCCTTCGCGACGCCTTCCTTGACAGACTTGGGCACGCCCTCTACCAGGTCCTTCGCCTCCTTGAGGCCCAGACCCGTCAGCTCGCGGACGACCTTGATCACGTTGATCTTGTTCGCGCCGAAGTTCGTCAGGATGACGTTGAACTCGGTCTGCTCCTCGACAACGGCCGCGGCCGGAGCTGCCGCACCGCCTGCCGCCGCCGCACCTGCGGCCACAGGGGCAGCCGCTACTACGCCGAAGCGATCCTGCAGAGCCTTTACCAGGTCTGCCAACTCGAGAACGGACATCTTCTCGATGGCGCCGATGATTTCTTCGCTGGTCATCTACCTTCCCTCTTTTCCGTGAAAGTGCCCTCGCGGGGCGCCCGATACTTTTCTAGCCTAAGACCAAGGTAGGCATCGTCATCCCCGCGAAAGCGGGGATCCATCGCCCACACCTGAAGCGTGGATTCCCGCTTCTTGCGCGGGAATGACGGTTACCATCACGCCCTCATGCCTATGGGAAACCGTCTGAACTCCACTTTGGTCCACCCTACGCACTCGCACCCTGCTGCTCCAGTTGCTGGCGCCGAGCTTCCAGCGTTCCCACCAGTCCACCGATGACGCCACTCAGCGTGCCGACCAGGGACGCGATGGGCGACTGCACACCGGCGACCACCTGCGACAGCAGTACCTCCCTGCCCGGCAGGTTGGCGATGGCAGTGATGTCGGCGGGGCGTAGCACCCGACTCCCGAGTAATCCTGCCTTTACCTTGAATACCTTCGAGGTACGCTCAAAATCACCCAGCGCCTTGGCCATGGCAGCGATGTCCCCCCGGCCAAACGCGACTGCTGTGGGACCGACCAGGGCCGCCCGCACGGCGGACATCCCCGCCTTGTCGGCCGCGAATCCAAGCAGCGTGTTCTTTGCCACGCGGTATTCCACGCTTTGCTCGCGCAGCCGGCGCCGCAGGTTAGCCATGTCGGTGACAGTCATGCCCCGATAATCAGTCAGTACGGTAAGCGAACTGCTGCTCAACAGATCGCTCAGCTCGTCTACCTCACGAACCTTCTCTTCTCTTGGCAACTCTACACCTCCTTTCCCCAGTGCTAAGCGTCTCCACTACATTAAGAAAGGGCCTCTGGCTGCCTCAGCCAAAGACCCTTCGATTCCGACGCCATAACAGGGACGCCAAACCTTCTTTGTCTTTGCGCCTCGGCAGGTCAGAATTAAGCGCCCTCGGGCACGCCTGCTGTCTTAAGCACACTCGTATTCCGTTGTTCTGTATGGTCGAGCTGGCAGAGCTGCCGACCCATACACAGGTCCGACCTATGCAGCCGTCGCGGACGACAACGCCGCCTGCAGATCCAGCATTAGGCTCGGGCTCATCGTCGAGGTCAACGCGATGGAGCGGATGTACTGCCCCTTGGCGCCGCTCGGCTTTGCCCTCACGATGGCATCTATCAACGACCCAAAGTTGCTCGCCAGCTGCTCATCGGTGAAGCTCAGCTTGCCGATTGGAACGTGAATGACGGCGGTCTTGTCCACGCGGAACTCCACGCGACCCGCCTTCACCTCCTTCACCACCTTTCCAATGTCGAAGGAGATGGTCCCAGCCTTGGGGTTCGGCATGAGCCCCTTGCGGCCGAGGATCTTGCCAAGCTTACCGACCATACCCATCATGTCGGGCGTGGCCACTGCCACATCGAAGTCCGTCCAGCCGCCCTCTATCTTCTGAACCAGGTCCTGCCCTCCCACGAACTCGGCGCCGGCATCCTGGGCTTCCTTAGCCTTCTCGCCCTGCGCAAAGGCGAGTACCCTGATCTGCTTGCCCGTACCCGCCGGCAGCACCGCGAGACCACGAACCATCTGATCTGCGTGCCGCGGGTCGACACCCGTGCGGATGTGGACCTCTATGGTGGGATCAAACTTGGTGTAGGAGACCTCTCGCAGCAGCTTGATCGCGTCGCCAGGACCGTACAGCTTGCTGTGATCTACCTTCTTCTCTGCTTCGATGTACTTCTTGCCATGATCTGCCATGTCAACCTCCATGTGGTGCTGGCGGGCTCTGAGGCCCTCCCACGGATTTTTGCGCTACGAAACCGTGACGCCCATGCTCCTCGCAGTGCCCTCGACCATCTTAATGGCACCATCCAGGTCGATGGCATTTAGATCCTTCATCTTCAACTCGGCGATCTCGCGCACCTTTTCCTGCGAGAGGTTGCCAACCTTGACCCTGTTCGGGGTGGCCGAGCCCTTCTCAGTGGAGAGCGCCTTCTTGATCAGGTCTACAGTGGGCGGAGTCTTGGTGATGAAGGTGAAGGACCGATCCTCGAAGATGGTGATCTCCGCCGGTATGACCATCCCCGCCTGCGAAGCGGTGCGCTCGTTGTACTCTTTGCAGAACCCCATTATGTTCACGCCGTGCTGGCCGAGTGCGGGACCAACCGGCGGCGCGGGCGTCGCCTTGCCGGCAATGATCTGCAGCTTCACAATTGCCTTGACTTTCTTCGCCATCAAGATCTCCTTTACAAGCCGTCACAATCACCGAACAGCGAGAAGCGAGCAGCAAGTGGGCTGCCCTTGCTCCTCGCTTCTTATCTCTCGCTGCTATGCCCTTTGCACCTGAAGGAAGTCCAACTCCACCGGAGTCTCACGGCCGAAGAAGGACACCAACACTCGCACTTTGCCCTTTTCCGAGTTGATATCGTCGACAACACCCGTGAAGTCGGTGAAGGGTCCGTCTATCACCTTGACTCGCTCGCCGCGAGAGAAGCTGACCTTGACCTTTGGCGCCTCGCGCCGCATCGCCTTCAGGATCTGCTTGACCTCTTCGTCCAGCAGCGGGGTTGGCTTGGTCCCGGAACCCACGAACCCAGTGACCCCGGGCGTGTTCCGCACCACGTGCCAGGAGTGGTCGGTCAAGACCATCCGGACGAGCACGTATCCTGGAAACACCTTCTTCTGCACCGTCCGGCGCTGGCCATCACGGATCTCGATTTCGTCCTCGGTGGGGATCACAACCTGAAAGATCTGGTCCTGAGCCCCCATCGAATCCACCCTGTGCTCCAGGTTGGTCTTCACCTTGTTCTCGTAGCCAGAATAGGTGTGAATCACATACCACCGGGAGTCCGGGTTCTCTTGCTCCGGACGCTGCCCCAGCAGCTGTTCCTCTAGTTCCTGTTCCGCGACCTGTGCCTGCGTCTCTTCTTGTTCCATAAAGTCTCTCAGTTGCGATCTGCTAAGCGCCCTAGCGAAGGAGCAACTGGAACGCCTGCTGGAAGATGAAATCCACTATTCCCAGGGAGACGCCCACCGCCACGCATACACCAATAACCACTACGGTCAGCCGCACAGCTTCGTCGCGCGTCGGCCATGCCACCTTCCGCAGCTCGCTCCGGATCTCACGGACGGACTCCCCGATCCCCATGCCTGGGATCCTGGGCGCGGAGGCTTTGGCTGCCGCTGATTTCACCTGCTTCTCTTTCTCCTTGACGGGCATCTTCCACCCACTTCGCTTTGGACTTGCTATCAAACCAACTAGCAGGCCCGGCAGGACTCGAACCCGCAACCTGCGGTTTTGGAGACCGCTGCTCTACCTAATTGAGCTACAGGCCTACGAAAGGGCCGCGTTGATCCGCCGCTGCAGAGCGCGCAAAACCGCCGCCATGAGCTTTCGCAGCAGCTAATATTACCAACCGGCCCCATAGAGTGTCAAGGAGCCCCGTTGTCGGGGCCTACTTGGCCTCTCTGTGTTCCGTGTGAACACGACAGCGCGGGCAGTACTTCCGGAGCACCATCCTGTCGGCGTCGTTCTTGCGGTTCTTCTCCGTGTGGTAGTTGCGCTCCTTGCACTGCGTGCACGCCAGGGTAATCAGTATCCTATCTGCTTTCTTTGCCATTCTTCGGCTACCTACTTACGAAACTGGTGGTCCAAACCCCCGAGGTCTTGCACACCTCAGGGATTTCCCCCCTGCTACTGAGTGACGCTGGTGACGGCTCCCGCTCCAACCGT
>JAJYKO010000443.1 GCA_021788565.1 Chloroflexota bacterium | reverse complement strand
ATCATGGGGCCGGCTACCTGGGCGTTGTCGGTGGAGACGTAGAGCTGCTGGCCCAGCCAGTACTGGTAGCCAAAGTAGATGCCCGCCACCAGCACGATCAGCAACATCGGCAGGGCTATGGTTCGACGGATGCGGCGGCGGCCGGGCCTTGACTGAACGTCTTCGGCCGTGAGCTGATGGTTGTCGCCACCAGGTTTCCCGGGCCGGTGAGGCGTGGTAGCAGTCTGTTCACTGTTGTCTCTCATGAATCTGACCTCGAAAGTGGGAGTCCGCGGTGGGGTACAGCGGAATGTCCGGTTAAGTTTTGTACTGCGAAATAATAGTGGTGCGAAGTGAAGCAGAAGCCGTTCCAACGATGCCGGCTACGCAAAATGTCGTAGATCCTTCGTTAGTTCAGCACTGGGACCGCCCGATGGGGCGGTCCTTTCCTCGTAGCCCGAAATCGGCCATGAACCCGATGGGGCGTGAGCCGCCCCGTGCTACGTTGGGAGCACAAAGGCCGGCTGACGAAGGCCGAACAGGGGGAAGGAATATGTTGTGGAGTGCGCTTGGTGGCGTTGGATCTCTCCGGACAGATGCGAGGGTGTCGTGGTGAGAGAACTGGTGGCAGCAGTTGCATTTCTTGCCGTGTCGCTCGCGGCAGGGTGTTCTCCCAATGTGGTGACCTCCGTTCCGGTCACCGGCGGCGGGTCGTCAGGCGTTGGCGTGACTGGTTCTGGCAGGGCGGTCACAAAGCAGATCAGCGTCAGTGACTTCAGTGAGCTCGAGGTGGGCAGCGCCTTCAAGGTCGACATAACCAGATCGGATAGCTTCAGTGTCGTCGTGACGGCTGACGACAACCTCATGGACATGGTGGACGTGACGCAGAGCGGGCAGACCCTGAGGATAGGGCTCAAGCCGAGCAGTTGCAATAACGCAGCCTATCGAGCGAGTATAAGCATGCCGGACCTTCGGAGACTGCAGTTGGCTGGAGCCTCTGCCGGTACGCTAAAAGGCTTCAGGCCTCGCACCCTTGATCTGGGGCTCTTGGGCGCAAGCCAGCTCACAGGGCGCCTGGATGGCGGCCAGGTTAGACTGGCCGCACAGGAGGCCAGCACCGTTACCTTGGGTGGGAGTGCCGATAGCGTGGTCCTAACCGCTTCAGGGGCAAGTCACGCCAACCTCGGCGACCTGTCCGCCAGTACCGCCAGAGCCAGCCTCAAGGAGGCCAGCACCTGCACCATCAATGTCAAAGAGAGGCTTGACGCGGACCTTCGCAGCGCCTCGAACCTGTACTACGTCGGTAACCCGTCTCTTGGAAGTGTGTCGGCTGTGGAAGGGTCTTCCCTTCGACACCGATAGCGGACGGTCGCCAGGGATTCGGTGATTTCCACTGAGGTTGATCTCCACCCATCTACTTGATCATCGTATATGGCATGTAAGTTGCAGCGTTGTTCTACGTGGCTGCGGGCGGTCTAGCCGCTGCGATAGGAGGCGCAAACGTGTCCACAGCTCGCTGCCCGAGCGCGGTTTTCTCTTACTGGAGAGGAGACGACTCTCAAGTGGCGAAGATTGACGGTTGTATCGGTGATGAGCTGGCCATCGCGCGGAATTGTCGGTTCGACGTCCGCGTGGGGTCAACCGACTAGTTCAAGGAGAGGTAGGTGTGATGTCCATCCAGAGGATCTTGTCGTTAGGAGCTACGCTCGCGCTGGTTCTCCTCGTGGGGGCCTGCGCATCTGCGCCGGCCGCTGCACCCACGACTGCGCCGGCGGCCCCAACGAAGGCCGCGGCCGCGCCTACGACCGCACCAGCGGCTGCCCCGACGACGGCTGCAGCGGCAGCACCCACGACGGCTCCTGCGGGGACCGCGATGCCGTCGGGAACAGCTGCGCCGTCTGGGGCCACGACGGGTGGCGCAACCAGCGGCAAGATAGCGCTCTTGCTGCCCGAAACGAAGACCACCAGGTATGAGTCCGCGGATCGCCCCTATTTTGAGGCGAAGTTCAAGCAGCTCTGTCCCAACTGTCAGATCATTTACAGTAACGCCAACCAGGATGCAAATACTCAACTTTCGCAATTCGAAGCGGCGCTAACTAACGGCGCCAAAGTTGTCGTGCTCGACCCCGTGGACTCGGCGGCGGCTGCCACTATGGCAGATCGGGCACAAGCCCAGGGTGTCCCGATCATCTCCTACGACCGGCTGATCCTGAACTCCACCGGCGTCAACTACTACATCTCCTTCGACAATGTGAAGGTCGGCCAGCTGCAGGCACAGAGCCTAGTTGACCGGCTCAACAAGCTGGGGAAGACGAAGCCTCAGATCGTGATGATCAACGGATCGCCGACCGACAACAACGCCAAGCTGTTCAAACAGGGTGCCCACAGTGTCTTCGACCCTCTGGTTCAGCAGGGCAAGTTGGTCATTGCCAAGGAGTACGACACGCCCGACTGGAGTCCCGACCAGGCCCAGAACGAAATGCAGCAGGCGCTCACCGCCCTCGGAAATAAGGTGGATGGCGTCTACTGCGCCAACGACGGCACCGCCGGCGGCGCCATCGCCGCGATGAAGGCTGCCGGACTCAGCCCGCTCCCGCCGGTGACTGGTCAGGATGCAGAGCTTGCCGCGATTCAGCGCATCCTGAGCGACGAGCAGTACATGACTGTTTACAAGGCGATCAAGCCGGAGGCCGAGGCCGCTGCTCAGCTGGCCTACGATCTGCTAAGCAATCCCGCGAGCGCCTCCTCGCCCATGACGCCCATGACCCAGGGCAAAACGACGCCCAACGGTAAGAAGGACGTACCGTCCGTCCTGCTTACGCCTATTGCCGTGACCAAGGACAACATCAAAGACACAGTAATCAAGGACGGCTTCTATACCGTGCAACAGGTCTGCACCGCGAACCTGGCAGCGCAGTGCAAGGCGGCTGGGCTCCAATAGCATCGGTGGGTCGCCAGAAGACGAAGGATGAAGCGAGGGAGGGCGAGCGCCCTTCGGGCTTTCGCGCTGTGTACATTCGCGTGAAGTCCGGGCGAGCTGACTTGCGGGCAACAGAGCGGGCGGCTCGGCAGGACTTGGTGGTAGCGAGCGTGGCGCCAGGGCCGATTGGCACTCGCCCTCCTGACTAGGGGGCTGGAGATGAGCGAGGGTCAGCGTGCCCCCATCATGGAGATGCGGGGTATCAGCAAGCGGTTTGGGGCTGTGCAGGCGCTCTCGGACGTAAATTTCGAGGTGTACACGAGTGAGGTTATCGGGCTGGTGGGCGACAACGGGGCCGGCAAGTCGACCCTAATCAAGACGATTTCGGGGGTCTATCAACCGGACACGGGCGAATACTTTTTCGAAGGGCACCGGGTGGTCGTGGCCAGCCCGCGTGACGCGACGGCGCTTGGTATCGAGACCGTGTACCAGGACCTTGCCCTCTGCGACAACCTCGACGTGGTAGCCAACCTGTACCTTGGCCGGGAGAAGGCGGCCAAGGGAATCGGCCTTCTCGACGAAGTGGCGATGGAGCAGACCGCGAAAAGAGTCGTTCGGGAGCTCGGCATCCCCATACCCTCGGTTCGTTCCCAGATCGGCACAATGTCCGGTGGACAGCGGCAGGGCGTCGCCGTGACCCGTGCCGTGATGTGGACCGCGAAGGTCGTGCTGCTGGACGAGCCGACGGCTGCGCTCGGTGTGACGCAGACCCGCCAAGTGAAGGATTTGATCGTGCGACTGCGCGAGCGTGGACTCGGCGTAGTGGTGATCAGCCACAACCTGGCCGACGTCTTCGACGTCTCGGATCGCATTATCGTGCTTCGCCTGGGCCGGCGAGTCGCCACCTTCGACACCCATATCGCCAACCCAGAGCAGGTGGTGGGTGCCATTACCGGTGCTGTCTTCGGGACGCCCGAGGGCAACGGTCCGGCGGCGATGGCCTGAACGGAGACGGGGTGCGTGGGCGAAGTGCTGAGGGCTGAGTTCTCGGTTCTCGGTTCTGAGTTCTGGGTTCTGAGTTGAGGAGACAGGACTGGTGACCGATGACGTGCGGTTGAGGCCTGATAGCTCATGAGGGAGGAAGACGAGCCGTGAAAAGTGGGGAGGAAATCGAGACCGAAATAAGCGAGACGGCCGCGAAGCGGCAGGGCGCGCTATCCAATCTGCTGATCATGGGGAGCGCGGGCTCGGCCCCAGTCATCGTTGGACTGATTCTGATCGCCATCGTCTTTCAGTTCAGCAACAGCAACTTCCTCACGCCGGTCAATCTCACCAACTTGATGGTCCAGATCGCCGCGGTGGGAACGATCTCGGTTGGAATAGTCCTCGTGCTGCTGATTGGCGAGATTGACCTCTCCGTTGGGGAGGTGAGCGGTCTGTGCGCAGCCGTCATGGCGGTGCTGTCGGCGAAGAGCGGGCAGCCAGCGGTGGTCGCGGTGGGGGCGGGAATCCTTTCGGGTGCCGCCATCGGGCTGTTCCAGGGCTTCTGGTTCGCGAAGATGCGAGTGCCCTCCTTCGTAGTCACCCTGGCCGGCTTTCTGGGCTGGCAGGGCGCCCTGCTCTACGTGCTGGGCAACACCGGTACCGTGAATCTGACTGATCCGCTCATAGTTGGAATCGCGAACACGATAATTCCACTGCCTGTCGGGTGGGCACTGGTCCTCATCTTTGTGGGTGCCTACACGGTCACGGCGTTTATGGAGCGCCAGCAGCGGGTCAAAGTCGGGCTCGACGTGTCACCCCTCACTTCGACTGTAGGTCGCGTAGTGCTGGTGGCCCTGGGCGTGGTCATTGTCACAGCCATCATGAGCGTGAATCGCAGCCCCGCGGGCTTCAACCCTATCCAGGGGATGCCTTCGGCGGTCCCGATCTTCATAGGCTTCATCGTCCTATTCGACTTCATTACGAAGCGAACGACGTTCGGTCGCTACATTTTCGCCGTCGGCGGCAATGCTGAGGCCGCCCGAAGAGGCGGCATTAACGTGGAGCGAGTTCGGATTCTCGTGTTCATGCTAGGTTCCACTCTGGCTGCCTGTGGAGGCATCCTGGCGGGCTCGAGGTTGCTGGCGGTGAACCAGTCCTCCGGCAGTGGCGACGTGCTGCTGAACGCCATCGCGGCGGCAGTGATTGGAGGTACCAGCCTCTTCGGCGGACGTGGAAGCGCGTGGTCAGCCCTGCTGGGCGCGCTGGTGATCGGCTCCATCGCCAACGGGATGGACCTGCTAGCCCTTTCCTCTTCCATACGGTTCATGGTGACTGGCGCCGTCCTGCTCCTGGCCGTGACCCTCGACGCCTACACGCGGACCCTGCGGGAGAAGAGCGGACGGGCGTGAGAGAATGGCGGTTCCGACCTCCGGGGCACGGCGAACCAGCCAGCCGCTATCCGCGGTGCGGGTGCCAAGGATGGTCCATGCGGTCGATGTGGGCGGGTCGTACCAGGCCACGCACCCAGACGCTCCGGAATGGCCGAAGGACATGGCGCTGGCCTCCGGCGGCCCCCAGTGCGGTATCTTTTCGTCCCGAAGCTCCACGCCGAGTCCCCATGGACAACGTTTCCAGACCAGCGGCCTGACGAAGCCGCCACCCAAATCCCCGGTCTGGTTTCGTGTTGCCTCCTCCCTCGTGGACTGCCGCAAAAACCCGTCTGGGTGACCCGCGAAG
>JAJYKO010000442.1 GCA_021788565.1 Chloroflexota bacterium | reverse complement strand
CGTTCTGACCACGTCCGAGAGAGACGTAGAGCGTCTTCTCGGGCTCTCCTTCTCGCGCGACGAGATGAAGCGGATTTTCGCGGGTCTCGGGTTCGACACCAGGGATGCCGGCGAGCAGATTGAGGTGATCGTGCCCACCTACCGGCGCGACGTGGAGGGGAAGGCCGACCTGGCGGAGGAGCTAGCCCGCATCAAGGGATACGATTTCATCCCCGCGACTCTGCCCTCTGGAGCTATCCCCGAAACCCTTCCGGAACCGTACCGCCACTGGGAGCGGGTGGCCCGGGAAGCCATGGTTGGTGCGGGGTTCCAGGAAGTGATCAGCTACTCCCTGGTGGACTGCGATTCCGCGGCACGCGTGACGGTCGACAGCAACCCTGACGCGGCCAGGATACCTATGGAGATGATCCGGCTGGCAAACCCGATGACTCCCGAACAGGCGTGCCTGCGCACCACTCTGCTAGCGAGCCTGATGCGCACCATCTCGTCCAACCTGCGTCACGAGGCCAGGGCTTATATCTTCGAGCTGGCAAGGGTGTACCTGCCGCCGCTGGAACCGCTCCCCACGGAGCGACGCACGCTCGGCATCGCCCTGACAGGCCCACGCGAGCCCGAGGCATGGAACTCGCACCCCCAGGACGGCGATTTCTTCGACCTCAAGGGTGCCGTGGAGGCCGTGCTGCGCGCCATGGGCATCACTGGGGCGACCTTCGAGCCGGGGCGTCACGTCTCCATGCACCCCGGCCGCACGGCCAGGCTACTCGTTGGGGACAACGTCGCGGGCTACTTTGGCGAGGTGCACCCCACCGTGGTGGAACGGTACGACCTGCTCCCCCATAGGGTGTTCGCGGCGGAGCTCGACTTTGAGGTGCTGATGGCAGCGGCGACGGATGGGCGTCACTATGAGCCACTGCCGAGGTTCCCGGCGGTGAGCCACGACATCGCGGTGGTTGTAGACGAGTCGTGGCCCAACGAGGCGGTGGAGCAGGAGATCCTCAGGGTGGGAGCGCCACTTCTCACGAGCGTCAAGCTGTTCGACCTGTACCGGGGCACGCCTATCCCTGCCGGCAAGAAGAGCCTGGCCTACTCCCTGACCTATCGCGCGCCGGACCGTACTCTGACGGACGACGAGGTCATGGCGGTCGAGTCACGAGTGACGGTGACCCTCGCCTCTCGCTTCGGGGCGTACCTACGCGGACGGTAGAGGCACGCCCGCCAACCTGTTTGCCTCCCGGACTCGAGACATAGGGGCGGCTCGCGAGCCGCCCCTACTCTGTTCTGTCCGCCATTTCCCGGTGGGTCCAACATCCCGATTCCCTCCTCTGGGAGAATCTTCCTATTGATGCAGGTGGAGTCGCGGCACAAGATTCACCTGTTCGCGGTGACACGCAGTAGCCGGCGCGCCCACGTCAAAGCGGCGCTTACGTGCCACACTCCAAATCGGAGGGGGGCAGACGACACATGATAGGCAGTTGGCTTGACCTAATGCTGGTGCTGATGCTGGTCACCAGCATTGCCCTCGGTTTCCATCACGGTCTCATCCGTCAGGCCCTCATGCTAGCGGCGATGTACATCGCGACCGTGCTGTCGGCTCAGTACTACAACCATATCTCCGACCTTCTCATGAATGTCTTTCCGTCCACCACGCGGGCTATCGCCGACAGCATCGCCTTCGTGCTGCTGGCGATCCTCTTCACGGTCGGCCTGACATGGCTGACCTGGAGGGGCTTTCGCGGGACCAGGCTGCCTGCTGCCCTCATACTGGACAACTTCGGAGGGGCCGTGCTGGGGAGCATCATCGGGCTGTTCGTCATCTCCCTCACCCTCATGATAGCCCGATATGCCGTGGAGGCACCGTGGGCCGAGACCAGCTCCGTCAAGTTCGCGCTCCAGATGGGGCTCTCGAACTCCATGCTTCAGAATGTGTTTAGCACGCCGCTGCCGATCGTCCAGAGTCTCCTCCACCCGCTGGTCCCCGCCGGCATCCCCTTCATCTCCAACGGGTGACGGGTGATAGGGGACAGGGGTCGGGGGACAGGGGACAGGAGTCCGGGGACAGGGGTCGGGAAAACCGATCTCCGACCCTAGAGTGGATCCCCGTTCCCTGTTCCCTGCCCCCTTCCCCGGCACACCTCTTGCCCTCCTCGAAAGTAGGGGCGGTTCGCGAACCGCCCTTGCGCAGCTAGTAGCATCTTGGAGCCGACGTTGTCCCAACGCCGGCGGTCGATCGGGGGGACCGGTGGAGAACAGCCAGATTGCCGCATTTCTCGACGAGATCGCCGATCTGCTGGAGCTGAAAGGCGACAGCAAGTACCGGGTCGGCGCCTACCGCACCGCGGCGCGCAGCGTCGCGGACAGCACCGAAGAAATGCAGCGGCTGTGGACCGAAGGCCAGCTCGAAGAGATCCCAGGAATCGGCAAGTCCATAGCGTCCAAGATCGGTGAGCTGCTCCAGACGGGCCGCTCCTCCTACCTGGACGGCCTCCGCAGCGAAGTGCCGACGGGCGTCCGAGAGCTGCTTACCGTCCCGGGGCTGGGAGCATCTCGCGCCCGGATAATTCACGACGAGCTGGGGATCCAGACGGTAGCGCAACTGGAAGCCGCGGCACGGGAGCACCGGCTTCGGGTTCTACCTGGGATCCGGGAGAAGACCGAGGAGAAGATCCTGAGGGAGATCGAGCGGCTGCAGGAGCGAACTGAGCGGATGCTGCTGGGGACGGCCCTGCCGGCGGCGGAGGGGGTCGCCGCGATGCTCGCCCACAACCCGCTGGTGCGAAGAGTTCAGCCGGCCGGCAGCATCCGCCGCATGAAAGAGACCATCGGAGACATCGACCTCATCGCTTCCTCTGAGCGGCCCGGCGACGTTACCGAGGCGTTCACCAGGCTCCCCATCGTGAAAGAGGTGCTGGGCAGCGGTCCCACAAAGGCCAGTGTCCTCACCAGCCGGAACCTTCAGATCGACCTGCGGGTCGTGCAGCCGGAGGTGTACGGAGCCGCGCTTCAGCACTTCACCGGCAGCAAGCAGCACAACATCGCCCTACGCGATATCGCCATAAGCCAGGGCTACAAGCTGAACGAGTACGGCCTCTTCGAGGAACGCTCGGGCAATCGAGTCGCCTTTGAGAACGAGGCCGATATCTACCATCGGCTGGGTCTGGACTGGATGCCGCCGGAGATCCGCGAGAACCGCGGCGAGCTCGAGGCCGCTGCCAAACACCGGCTGCCGGACCTGGTGAAGCAGGAGGACCTGCGAGGCGACCTGCAGATGCACACCAACTGGTCGGACGGCACGGCTACCCTGGAGGAGATGGTGGCAGCATGCCGCGAACTGGGGTACGAGTACGCGGCCATCACCGAGCATTCCCAGAGTCTGAAGATCGCCAACGGGCTGAGCGTGGAGAGGCTGACGGAGAGACTCGCCGAGATCGAGCGGCTGAACGAACGGGTGGCGCCTTTCAGGATCCTGACCTCGACAGAGGTGGACATCCTGCGAGACGGCTCGCTGGACTATCCGGACGAGGTGCTCGCGCGCTTGGACGTGGTGGTCGCGTCGGTCCACACCTCGTTCAAGATGGACCGCCAACCGATGACCGAGCGGATCGTGCGTGCCCTACGAAACCCCCACGTGGACGTGCTCGGCCATCCCACCGGGAGACTGTTGCTCCGCCGCGACCCTTACGAGGTGGACCTGGAGAAGGTGATCGAGGTGGGTGCCGAGCACGGCGTGGCGCTGGAAATCAACGCCTTCCCGGACAGGCTGGACCTGGACGACGTCTGGGCACGACGTGCGAAGGAGCGCGGCGCGATGCTGTGCATCAGCACCGACGCCCACGCTCCGGACCAGATCTCCTTCATGCGATACGGCGTGGCCGTTGCGCGGCGCGGGTGGCTGGAGAAGAGCGACGTGCTGAACGCCCTGCCGCTGGAGCTTCTGCTGAAGAGGCTGCGGTCCCGAGGCAACAAGGTGCGGAGCGCAGCATAGCGCCTGCGACCAGCCCCTCGCGCATCTACCGAGACCCCAAAGGCCACGCTTTGTCAGGCCACCACGCAGTGGAGCCAGTTTGGCCGGGTGATCGGTCGCTCCACCGGCCCGACTCCTGCCCGCCGTTGGCCGCTCCGGATAGGGTTACAATTCTGTTGTGACTGCGCGGTGTCATGTTGTTATTATGACAAATGCGCTGTGACGGCCGGTTGGACCTCTCATCCTCGGCAGCAGCGAAGGATATCTCCGATGACGGGAGATGCGTTGCCCCCTGCATTGCAATAGTCCCCGCTGCTCTACGACCGCGCGACCGCCGTGGCGGCACCTGCCGTCACACGCAAGGCACGCGCAGACGGTCACGCCTCCAAGGATGGTCCGCGCAATGGGATAGGTAGGCCGTTTTCGTTCAGCGAGCTCGCGAGGCGGTAGACATATGAGGTCAGCCGAAGCTTTCGTCATTTCGGCTGGCCTCGGTTTGTCCCTGGCGAGTTCGCGTTGTACTGGGGAGAAAGGAGGCCGGGCAGCCAGGGCGGCTGCACCCAGCTAATGAACGTCATCAAGAGGGTCCTTTCGGTTCTGACCCCGCAGGTTCGATGTGTCAGAATTGCCGAATGTTGACGATTGACGCTCTCCGTCAAACAGGAGAAGAAAGATGCTGTTCGTAGCTCTACTTAAGAAGAAAGCCTCAACGAAAGAGACTTTGCCTCGGCGACTCGAGTGGCAGGCTCCCGAGGGTGTCCGGACGGTAGCCGAGTATTGGCTGCTAACGCCCGACCCGAACGTGATTCTCGCCTTCGAGGGAGAAAGCATCGCCCCGATGGAGGAGGCTATCTCGGCCTGGGACGATGTCTTTGACATCACCATCGTCCCCGCAATGACCGCCGAGGATGGGATCAAAGTTGCCAAGCAGAGGATGCCGCAGTAGCCGCGGCTGCGTGCGTGGCCGATCGAGAGCCACTGCGCATTGCTGCTCACCCTGGCCCCTCGAAGTCTCCCCGAGGGGCCATTTCTTACCACCCACGTTACCACGCCACCAACCACAGCGTTGCAACTGGGCTTGCCTTTCTCGAGATGCTATAATGAACCCATGGCAGTTCTGCGCCGACGCTTTTGCGTCCAGGACCTCATGGTTCGGCGGAACGGTAGCTCATTCGGGGTGTAGCGCAGTCGGTAGCGCGCATGGTTTGGGACCATGAGGCCCCCAGTTCGAGTCTGGGCACCCCGACCACTTCAATAAGTGAAAGCCGCGAGAACTTCGCTTGTTCGAAGAGCCAGTTCTCCCATCCCAACTTGTCTGGACGGTCCGATAATGCGGTTGATCCCCTACGCCGTTTGCCCCCCACCGCCCGCCCTCGTCTGAAAAGGGCAGGCGGCCAGACTCTTCTTGCGGGCCATCTCAAACAGGCCCTTGGTTAACTATGCCGATCCTGCCCCCGCTGGCATTGGGCTGAATCAGCCCATCACCGAGCAAACCTGCTAGAGGAAAGGATCGACTCCCTTGAATACCAGTGCGATTAGCCGCGCCACATCTCGGCGCGGACTGCTGTTCATACTCCTCGCTGGGGTCCTCTGGGGCACCTCGGGTGTCACGACTAAGTTGATCTACGGGTTGGCAGTGACCACCCCCATTTCGGTCGCT
>JAJYKO010000441.1 GCA_021788565.1 Chloroflexota bacterium | reverse complement strand
CAGCACAACATTGGGGTGAAGATCGCGGTACTGAATAACGGTTTTCTCGGCATGGTACGTCAGTGGCAAGAGTTTTTCTTCGAGTCCAATTACTCCCAGAGCCCAATCCCGGGCCCCGATTTCGTTCAGCTTGCCGCGGCATACGGGATAGCCGCCTGCCGGGTCAGTGAGCCTTCGGAATTGGCCGGGGCGGTGCGGAAAGCCATGGAGCATGACGGGCCGTTCCTGATGGAGGTCATGGTCGAACCCGAGGAGAATGTCTTTCCGATGGTTGCGCCGGGCACCAGTCTCGCGGATATGATCCTCGAGGGATAGAACCGATGCGGATTCAAGAAGGCCGAGCGGAGATCCGCTCGGCCTTCTTGATGATCTGAGCCTTACTGGCCCTTCGCCATGCCGCGGCCGGCCAGCAGACCCCACTCGTTGGGCGGCCAGTATGCTACCCACGCCTTGCCGATCATATTGGCCTGTGGTACGTAGCCCCAGATGTGGGAGTCGCTGCTATTTGGTCTGTTGTCTCCCAGCACGAAGTACATATCCGGTGGCACCTTCTCTGCCGGCATACTGTACGAAGGGACTGCCTCGATGTAGTTCTCGTGCAGCATAACGCCGTTGACGAACACACGCCCCCGTTCGATCTGCACCGTGTCCCCAGGCAACCCTATGATGCGCTTAATGAAGTCTCTGTCAGGGGCTTCTGGATACCGGAACACGACGATGTCGCCGCGTTGAGGGCCGCCGAACGGGTAGTAGTCATCCGAACTTCGAGGTGCCAATCCTGCGTCCTCGGCTAGCTGGAGCGGAGCGCCAGCTAGCCGCAGGTAAGCTACCTTGCTGATGAGTAGATACTCCCCGGTGTGGAGGGTCGGCTCCATACTGGCGCCGTCCACCTTGAAGTTCTGGACTACGGAACGCACACCCGCGAAGATTATCAGGGTAAGGAGGATCGTCTGCAGGATTTCGACGAGTAAAGGGCGCAGCCCTGCGCGGGCTGACTTATCCTCAGCTAAGGACGGCGCCTCCCGCGTGGCCTGCTGATCCTCGGCTGTGAAGCTGTCCTCTGCCAGGTGGCCATCGCCCGGCGTTTCGTCAGACAGCTGATCCGGCGAGTAATTGTCCTGATGCACTTGAGCAAGGTCTCCGGGTGAAACTTCCACTGCACTAATCCTTAAGCATTCCTTGTTCCAGATTATATCCCAGTCAATGGCTCCATGCTACGTGGGTCGCCTCAACCTAGCCCGATGAACCCGCGTTCGGCCACGTAGGCCATCAGAAGTGCATAGAACCATTCCGAGCCGAGCGGCTTGGCAAGTTGGGCCGCGTAAATCACGAGGGCCACAGGAAAGCCAAAGAAAGCGAACGGGTTGCCATGGACAAAGTGCCACTTGGAGCTGCGGAATAGATTGCTGGCGTCGCCACGGCTGGGAAGAGCCTGAAGCGCTGCCGAGATTCCCAACCAAAACATGATGGCCACGACCGCAAACCCGGCAGCATCGGCGGCCCGAACTGCCTGACGGAGGGCCAGGTTCAGCAGCACAATGGCGGCCGCGGAGTTGAGGAAGACCGGGCCGGCAACGATCGCAAAGATCTGCCGGTAGAGCTCCGGCTCTTCGTGAACGACGTATCCTGCCGGGCTGCCAAACCGGAAATACACGACCTTGTGAACGTGGACCCCTGTCAGCAGACAGAAGATGTGGTGGGAGAACTCATGTAACATGACGCCCGGGGCCAGCAATGCCACACGCAGATATAGTAGCAAGACGGTGCCTTTCGGCCGTAGAGGTAGGGTCATCCCTCCCTACGGCGTCATCGCGGCTGCTTCACATAGTCGACGAGAAGATCGGCGACGCCGCCGGCATCGTCCAGATCGAAATTCGGCACATCTACGGGGCGCGGGCCGTCCGCCACCACGGCGAGCAATTCTTCCCGCGAGCAGAGCAACTCGCCACCTGAGATCGCTGTTCTGGAAACCTCAATCTTGATCTTGTCGCCGGACTTGTAGCCCTCCGTGAGTACGAGATCCACATCGCTGGAGACCAACTCCGCGAGCTCATCCAGGGTTGCCTCCCGATCGAGCCCGCTGCGAATCAGGGCCATTTGATGAGGGGCCGATATCATCACGGCGTCGGCGCCCGCCTGGCGAAGGCGCCACGTATCTTTTCCCGGGCGGTCCATTTCGAAGCCGTGGCTGTCGTGCTTGACCACTGCCACCCGCAGACCGCGCGTCTTCAGGGCGGGTATAAGTTTCTCCAAGAATGTGGTCTTGCCGGAATCCGAGCGGCCAACCACCGAGACAATTGGCGTCATATCATCCTCCCTGGCCACTGATCTTGTGCACCGACGTAGCTATAGCACGGGCCTTTTCGAGATCTTCCGGAGTGTTGACGTTGAAGAAAGAGCTGAGGTCCGGGTCAAGGGCGCGCAATTCCACCTCTGAGACTTCTCGAGTTCGCACCGATGGATAGAAGTCTATTATCTTGAGGTCCCGACGCCGAAGGTAGTCTTCGATCACCGGTATACAGCTACGGCGATATGCAGCATGGAGGGCCTCAAGGTGTGGGCCTATACGCGGGACCGCCACATCAAACCCGTTGGAGAGATCCAGTATTCGCCGAAGCAGTGGAGTCGACAGGAAAGGCATGTCGCAACCGACCACCAGAGCTACATCGTTACGAGATGCCCGCAGGCCGGTCTGCAGGGCTGGCATGCTGCCGGCCCCCGGGTACGCGTCGGGAATCACTTCCACGTCCGGAAAGTCAAGGCTCTCAGCCAGATGTCCCACCAGTATAATCTGATCCGTGAGGGGCCTCAGGGCGCCGAGCACCCTGTCTATAATGCGCATGCCGCCTACATTCAGGAGGGCTTTGTTTGTGCCACCCAGCCTGGTTGCTCGCCCTCCGGCGAGGACTATGGCGCTGACCAACTCTTCCATATTGCTCCGAGCTCACGGGTCCGGTTTGACTTCGAGGCGCTAAATCAAGACCCCCACTCCCATAATCACCAGGACGAGCCCGCCTACGACCTCCATTCGATTTCCTAGCAGGTGGCCTGCTCGCTTCCCAACGTGCAGACCGAGAAGGGTTAGGTTTGCCGCGACAGCGCCGATGACGATGGCTGGATACAACACGGGCACTCCCATCAGGGCCATTCCGACGCCGACCGCCAACGCATCCAGGCTGGTGGCCACGGACAGCATCATCAGTGTAGCCCCTTTTGTTGGGTCTTTGCGAACATCATCGCTGCTTGATTGCAGCGCTTCCCAGATCATCTTCAGCCCAACACCCACCAATAGCCCGAATGTTATCCATGGACCGATGCTCTCGATCTGGGGAGCAACGAGCGAGCCCAGAAACCACCCCACGACTGGCATGGCGAACTGGAATAGACCGAAGTGGAACGAGAGACGGAAGGCTTGCCGCGGAGAAACCTTGCCGAGCGATATCCCGCTGGCAACGGCCACAGAGAAGGCATCCATCGCAAGGCCAAAGGCGATTCCTAGCAGAGAGAGAAGTCCCATCGTCGCGTGCTCCTTGTCCTGGTCCAGGCAAGAAAAGAGGCCCCGGCCAGGGTGATGTGCCCTTGACCGAAGGTCTCGCTGCTTGGCCGCAAGGCCAACCGATAGAGCCGGGCAACTCATGCCGGTGTGTCGACTCCATCGCCGCGCCCCAATAGGACAACGCGTTCCGACGCTACTCCCCTTGAGTCACCCAGATTCTACTGTCTCGTGCGTCTGGAGTCAACCCATGATGTGGACTTGAGGGCGCAACGAGTGAAGTGGCCGAGCACGCTGTGAGGTGATAGGCTTGTTAGTGTGGACGCAGTCGTGTCGTTTACCGAGCTGGCGTGACGTTCAGGCCAGGGAGGTCGCGCATCACGGTGGCTGACGAGACTGCAATCGAGGGCTGGTCTACGATCGTGTGCCGGAGGGGGACGGATGCTCAAAGTATTCCTGTTGGCGCTGCTTTTGGGTGTGGCAGTGGTGGCCTATCACGCCTACCAGGGGGGGAATTCCGCGCCGGCCAATTCTGCCGTGGTCGGGACGCCGCCGGCCAGTCCTGGTGCCGGCACGGCGGCGCAGGCCACCGCAACCCCTTACCAGAAGCTAGCCGCCACGGTTGGAGCGTCGTCCACTTCTGGCAGGAAACCGGTGCATATGGTTCTGACTGAGAGCGAAATCACCGCCAAGGTGCAGGAGATGGTTAGCTCTGGCAAGGCAGGCAACCTCCAGAACGTGCAGGTGAAGCTGGGCAGTGGCGTGGCGACGATCACGGGCACCACCAGCTTCAGCGGCATGTCTGTTCCTGTCGAGGCAACTGCGCAACTTGGTGCTTCTCACGGGCTGCTCAGCGTAGACGTGACATCCATCAAGGCGGAGAACGTGAGTTTACCAGCACCCGTAAGGGACGAGTTGATCCAGCAGGTGAAGCAGGCAACCGGGTTGAGTGACTTACAGAACATCGACGTGGGGATCGACGTCACCTCCGTCCAGGTGCAGCCAGGACAGGTAGTGATCGACGGGCAGACCAGGTAGATAGCGGCAAATGGCTCGGAGCCGGCACGAAAGGAGGAGCCCGCGATTTTTGGTCGCTTAACTGCCCACGGCCTCCCGGAGGGCCGACATGCAACAAAGTAGAATGCGCTCGTTGATGTCGCCCTCGCCCTTCTCGAAATCGTTCGCCTCAGTGGCGAAGGAGTTGGTGACGTGGAGCAGCGAGGCGATTTCGACGTCTCGTGCCTCAGCGAGGGCCATCAGTGCCGCCGACTCCATCTCCACGCTGAGCACCCCTTCGGCCCTGTGGCGCTCAATCTCGGTTTTCGTCTCACGGTAGGGGGCATCGGTAGTCCAGGTCAGGCCGCGATGCACCGGCAGTCCGCACTGGGAGGCGTGCCGCGCAAGGATTCCGGGCAAGTCCCCCCGGGCGCGTACGTAACTGGCCGCTGGCAAGTAGTGGTAGGAAGTGCCCTCGTCACGGAGCGCCCCTTCGGGCACGACCAGGCACGGTAGCTGGAGATGGGCGGACACCGCCCCGGCGGAGCTGTAGCCTATGATGTGGCGGCAGCCGGAGGCAACGAGCTGCTCTCCGATCAGCACGGCGAAGGGCGCTCCCACGGTGCCCGCGATCAGCCCCATTTCGAAGCCATCGACCTGGAAGTGCAGGAGGGTCGTGTGGAAGCAGGGCCAGTGAGGATGAACCGTCGCGCCAAAGCGCTCCATCGCCACCGGTGCCAGCTCCGCGTCGAAATCGAGCACGCAGCAACGGGGGATCGGCCCCCACTGCTTGCCCTGCATGGCCGCGGCGCGACCAAGCAGGTTCTCGGGCAGGAAAAGAGGGGGCTCCGCCGTCGGATGATCCAGGATCGGGGCGTCTGACACCGGGATCGGCCTCCTCAGGCTGACTTGAGTATCTGTCGAAAGGATGTGCCAGGGCCGTGATGCCGCGGCTGGGACAATGTAGCTAGAAAACCCGGCTTCCGGTACGGGGCAGCAGTCACGCCTGCCGTAGATCGGCCCCGCGGATCTGTCGCTCCAGGGCGCCGAGTTGCGCCCTCACCCGCCCGGCCTCCAACTCCTGTTCCTGGATCTTCAACTGCCGATGCAGATCGTCCATCCGCTGTATGTCCTGGCGCAGCCCCTGGATGCT
>JAJYKO010000440.1 GCA_021788565.1 Chloroflexota bacterium | reverse complement strand
GGAAATCTGCGTCATCCGGTATAAGTATGTTCATGCGCCGGGTCATCCACTGTTAAGCGTATGTTCTGTTTTCCCCCCTATACTCACTCACGCGGTCGAGGAAAGGCCGCCGGTGAACTCGGGCGGTGAAACCCGCGGGGTCTCAGGGGATCGAGGCACGGCAGCACAGGACCAGGAGCCAAAGACCCCGCGGGTTTGGTAGCCGCTTCACTAGGGATGAAAGGACGGCCGTAGCAGATGTTCCAGTCGGGCAGCGGGACCGGTAGCGGCTTCGGCGGCATGGGGATCGGACAGCGCAAGCTTGGCCAGATCCTTGTGGAGGCCGGTGTCGTGACTCCCGAGCAGGTTACGACCGCTCTCGATCGCCAGCAGTTTCTCGCCGCGAGGCACCGCTACTACCTCCTCGGCCGCATCCTGACCGGCCTCGGCTACCTGGACGCAGCCCAGATCGACGCGGCGTTGGCACTCCAGGGGGTGACCGGGCGGGCCGGCACAGCGGCCGGCCCCTACACGGCCACAGGATCAGAGGGTGTCGCAGGCGCCACACCTGCAATCCGCCACCGAACGCAGCAGCCCCGAGACGCCTGGCAGGTGCCGACAAGCTCCGGACCGGTACGCCCGACCTCGGCGCTCGGCGTTCTGGATGGCCTCGCGGAGAAGGTCGCCGCGGGGTACCTGGAGACCATGACCCCGGTGGCTCTGGGCTTCGATCCGTTGGACGAGGCCCTCGGCGGCGGCATCAGGCCGGGCGAGCTGATCCTTCTCGGCGGTGCCCAGGGGACCGGCAAGACGACCATGGCGCTCCAGATGGCACGCAACGTCGCCGCCTCCGGCGAGGCGAGCTGCCTCTATCTCTGTTTCGAACACGACGAGGAGAACCTCGTCCAGCGGCTGATCGCCATGGAGTCCATCGATCCCGATTCCAAAGGACTCCGCCTGGGGGTGACCGTGCGCGACCTTACCCAGCGGATCATGGCCGCCCACCACCAGGGCGAGACCGGCCTCTACGATCTCCTGGAGGCGGATTCTCGTACCAGCGTCGCTCTGGAGCGGCTGCGCGTCTACGGCGATCGGCTGCATCTCCTGAAGGGGTCAGGCGATCGCGCCACCCTCTCGGCCATCGCGTCCCTCGTCGAGGCGCATCGGGTGCGGAGCGACGACCGGCTGGTGCTGTTCGTAGACTACCTGCAGAAGATGCCGGTGGGTACCGAGCTCCGGAGCGAGCAGGAGCAGGTGGAGATGGTGGTGACCGGCCTGAAGGAGATGGCCATGGCCCAGCAGATCCCGGTGGTTGCCGTGGTGGCGTCCGACCTGGAGGGGCTGAAGGCAAGGCGGATGCGCGCCCACCACCTCCTTGGGGGCTCGTTGCTCGCCTACGAGGCCGACGTGATCCTGATGCTGGCGGACAAGTACGACGCCGTTTCCCGCGTGCACCTGGAGTTCAACCCACAGAAGGCGCAGACCCTCCACGACTGGCTCGTGTGCAGTATCGAGAAGAATCGCTCCGGCCGCGACGTAGTCGACGTGCAGTTCGAGAAGCTGTTCAGCTACTGCAGCCTGAACCCGAACGGCAGCTACGTCACGGAAAAGCTCATCGACGAGAGGATCTACGTCGAATAGGTCGGAGCGCGCTCGGCCCCGGCATGCCGGTGCTCGTATGAAAGGGGGTGAATGCTAGAGACAAAGACCCGCTGCCGCGGCCGCGCGGATGCCGATCGCAACCCTAACCACGGTATCGGAACGGGCACGTAGGGCAGGGTCTTGTGCCCTGCCGCTAACCCCCTCGGAAACAGTGCAGTCAGCAATTAAGAAAACAGCGAGAAGGAGAAAACACCGTGGACATCATTCGAAGGTTCTTCCGGGACGAAGAAGGCGCGGATCTGGTTGAGTATGCTTTACTGGTTACCCTCATCGCCACTATAGTGTTCGTCGGCATAGGGTTCTTCTCCAACAGCCTCAGCAACTGGTTCAGTGGAATGGGCAGCCTCATGGCGAAGTGGCAGGCAAACCTGTAGGGCCTCGTATTCTGGCCACCGATCTCTCCTCGGCACCAGGGGTCGTTCGATCCCAGGTGCCGAGCTCGAGGAGCGTAGCGTTGTCGCTTCACGGCATACAACTCACAATGCCAGAAGGGTCGGAGGCCGCGGCGGCCGTGATCATGGTCGCGATGGTGGCCGCCGCGGCCTACATCGACCTGCGCTACCTGCGCATTCCGAACGCTTTCACGCTTGGTGGGGCCGCCGTGGGGCTGCTGTTGAGCCTTCTCTTCCGCGGGCCAGACGGGCTGGTCAGTGGCCTCGCGGGTTGGGCGTTGGGGGCTGCGCTATTCTTCGCCTTCTTCGCCATCGGAGTTATGGGAGCGGGGGACGTCAAGCTGCTCGCGGCGGTGGGCGCGCTTATGGGGCCATTATTCGTGTTCAACGCCTTCGTCTTCACCGGTCTTGCTGGCGGGATCATCGCCATCGCCGTGGCGGTGCGTCGCCGCCTGGTCCGCTACACCGTGGCGAGCGTCACGACGCAGCTCCAGACCCTTGTTTACACGGGGTGGCTGCCGCGGCCGAAGGATCCGAAGTCCTCGCCGCTGCGCTTCCCATACGGCCTCGCCATCGCCGCCGGCAGCGTCGCCGCGCTTTTCGTGAGGCTGTGACCATGACAGCATTGAGCATCTGGTCCACAATTCAGGGGCGGGTTCCATCCGCGGGGCTGTGCAAACCGCGGAGAGGCAGCCCAACGTGGCTGCCCAGCGGCGTGGACAGGTGCTCCTCTGTGGCGGAAACAGGGCGCCCACAACGGAGCGCCACTACGGATTCCGCAATTGATCGCCCGCACCGGGCTCAGCACGGCGCCGCGCTGGTAGAATTCGTCCTTGTTGCGCCCGTTCTTCTGATGCTATTGTTCGGGATATGGGAGTTTGGGAGGATCTTCGACGCCTGGCAGGTCGTCACCAATGCTTCCCGCGAAGGTGCGCGCTACGCCATCGAGTGGAGCCCCGCAGACGGCGACATTACCACATACGTCGTGGGCAAGGTAACGAACTACTTGGACTCTGGCTATGGCGCCAGATTGAGCAACCCTGGTGGCGACATTACCATCACCAGTATTTTGGTCGACAATACGGCCGGAGGGGGGCCTGTAACCGTCGCGGTCACGGCCCAGGTCGCGATCTTCGCCCCGGGTCCGCTCGTTCCGTTTCTCGGGGCCAGCGGGACTTTCCCGGTTAGCGCGTGGACCACCATGGACCAGTAGGTTTGCGGCCTGGCCCCTTAGGGCCGAGAGTCCTGGATTATGGGCGGGGTTTGTGGTTGTGAAACAACGGGCGATCATGAAACGGAACAGCCGAGGGCGAACTGGCCAGCGAGGGGCAGCCATGGTAGAGTTCGCTCTGGTCTTCGTGCTGCTGTTTACGGTCATAACGTTGATCGTCGAGGGGGGGATCCTGTTCGGCGCCTGGCTCGGCGCCACCAACGGCGCCCGGGAGGGAGCTCGTTATGGCGCCACCTGTCTGGATAGGACCATCCCCAGCCATCCCGAGTTGACTTGCTACCCGACGGACGTGCAGGGAGTGGCAGCCAGCTACACCAACGGCTTTCCGGGAGATTTCCCACCCGCTACAGTAGTGGTTTCGGGCGGCACGGTAACCGTCACGGTCACCGCCAACGTGTCCAGTGTCGCCCCGATACTAGGGGACATGAGCGTTTACGGCGTATCGACAATGCGCCTCGAGAACCAATAGCGATGTGTCTGCTTTGCGCTGGCTGAGAGGTGTCTAGCATGTTTGAGATGAGCCCGCGGCGGCGGTGGCCCTCAGGTGAGAAGGGTCAGACAATGGTTCTTGTGGCAGTGGCTCTCCTGGCGCTCCTAGGGGCGGGGGCGATGGCTGTGGACATGGGACAGCTTCTCTGGAGCCGCGGGGCGGAGCAGAACATCGCGGATGCGGCGGCATTGGCCGGGGTTCGTGACCTCCCCGACGACCCACCCGGGGCCGTAGCCCTCGCGACAGACTATGCCAAGCGAAATTACCCCTCCGGCGAGCCGATAACGGTGAACGCCCATGTAAAGAATGAAGCTGCCGCAGCCGGAGGCAACACGACCGTCCTTAACGCCATAGTGGTGGAGGTCCACCGCACCTTTCAGCCCGGGCTCCGCGCCGCTGTCGGTGGAGGCCCCATCGACGTTCCGGCCGACGCTGAGGCCGTAGTTACGGCCGCTATGCCACCGTGCAAGTACTTCCCTCTGGCTATACCTGAAACGGTGCTCCCCGTCGGGTTTACCACCCCAATTTCTTACAGCGACTTATTGGGCTATGAGGTCACGCTTAAAGTGGGTGCCCAGAACAACTACACTCCTGGCAACTTCGGCGCGCTGGACTTGAGCGGCAGTGGGGGCGACAACTACAGGCAGAATCTAGCCGCTGGCGGTGCTTGCATTAGCCCACCTCCCGTTCCCGGTTCATGGTTGGACACGTTGCCAGGCAATAAGGTCGGCCCTACCCAGCAAGGAGTCAATGATCTGTTGAATTTCACGAACCCGCAGCCTCCATCGTGGTCCACACTATGCGCGTCTGGTTTGGTGCAATGTACGAATGGGGTGCCGGACAACGTCTACTGGGACACCTCCGGCCTGCTCGACCCGCCAAGTCCGCCACCGCCGCCGCTTGTCTCGCCGCCTGCCCCGTGGGGCCTGGGGTCCCCTTCTTCTCCCCCGAACCCACCCTCGGGGTGCACTGGGGATCCCTCTGACCTAAGCACTAACCCGTCGGTATACGCCACTTATCCGCAGGTCTCGTACACCTGTCCTCGTGTGGTCTTCATTCCAATTATCCCGAACTCGGGTCCCGGTAGCTATACCAACGGTAGTAGTCAGGTTCAGGTCTTGAATTGGGCGGCCTTCTATGTGATTGGCAGCCCTGATCCGAGCACCTTGCAGGGCTCGTTTCTCAGCAAGGTTGTCGTGACCGATGCCACTCCCACATGGCAAGACCCGAGCAATTCTGCGATCGTGGGCTACTTCCTATGGAGGTAGCTCCGTGGGATGGCTGCCAGTTGTGATACCAACGCTGCACAACCAAACTGCTGCTGGAGAGGATAGATGAAGAGAAGAAGAAGCATACTGGTGCTGGTGTTCGCGATCGCGCTCGGCGTCCTGGCCGCCGGGCTGGTCATGGCATACATGCAGCAGGTGCAGCAGAACGCTCAGCGTGCCGCCCAGTCCGGCCAGCCTCAGGCGGCCCCGGGCGTGCCCGTGGTGATCGCGGCGCAGGATATCTCAACCCGTACCAAGGTCACGACCGCAATGGTTAAGGTCATGGATGTGCCGGCTACCGCCAAGCAGCCCAATGCCTATTCCGCGGTGAAGGACGTCGACGGAAAGGTAACCAGGCTGCCGATCAGCGCCGGCCAGCAGATCATCCCGAACATGTTCGCCTACGCGCGAGAGGAGGCCGGACTGGCCTTCGCTATCCCGCCCTCTAAGCGCGCCGTCTCCATAACCACCAGCGAGCTCATCGGGGCCGGCGGCATGATAATCCCCGGCGACCGCGTGGACGTGATCGGTATCTTCAAGAAGGACGTCATGGGCAAGGACGAGGCCGCGATTATCCTCCAGAATATAGAGGTGCTCGCCGTGGCCCAGTCCATCGAGGGCGAACTGCCC